>PMKA01000225.1 GCA_003157575.1 Opitutia bacterium | reverse complement strand
GAGGATCATGATCTTCCGGCGGGTTGAGGGGATGATCTCGTTCTCGTCGCCGTACGAAGAATAGTAATAGGGCGTGAAGGCCTCGAACTCGGCCGCGCAGGTGTCCACCAGGCGGTAGGTCGTGTTCACCCCCGCCTGCTTGCGGTGGGCGCGCACGGCGCCGAAGTCGGTCCCGAGCAGGTGGGCGAGTTGGACGTCCGAGAAGCCCGCCTCCTTTGCGCGGCGCAGCAGGCCGGTGTCGATTGTGGAAAGCGTGTGTTTCGCGAGGACCACCTCCATCTCGTGAAGCTCGCGGAGCTGATGGAGGAACCACGGATCGATCTTCGTCAGGTCGTAGATCTGCTCCACGGAGTAGCCCGCCTTGAAGGCGTGGCGGATGTAGAAGATCCGCTCGGCGTTGGGCGTGCCGAGCTTCTGCATGATGACCTTGTCCTCGGGCTGCTCGTCGCCGCCGAACTTGCCGCCGCCGCCGAAGCCGCGCGCCCCGATTTCAAGCGAGCGCAGGGCCTTCTGCAGGGATTCCTTGAACGTGCGCCCGATGGCCATGGCCTCGCCGACCGATTTCATCGACGAGGTCAGCGTCTGGTCGGCGTCCGGGAACTTCTCGAACGTGAAGCGCGGCACCTTGGTCACGATGTAGTCGATGGTCGGCTCGAAACTGGCCGGCGTGACCCTCGTGATGTCGTTTCTCAGTTCGTCGAGCGCATAGCCGACGGCGAGTTTGGCGGCGATCTTTGCGATGGGGAAGCCGGTGGCCTTCGACGCAAGCGCCGAGGAGCGCGAGACCCGCGGGTTCATCTCGATCACGACCATCCGGCCCGTCTCCGGGTGGACGGCGAACTGGATGTTGGAGCCGCCCGTNNCGCATGATCTGGTATTCCTTGTCCGTCAGCGTGAGCGCGGGCGCGACCGTGATCGAATCCCCCGTGTGGACGCCCATCGGGTCGACGTTCTCGATCGAACAGATGACGACGCACTGGTCCTTGTAGTCCCGCATCACCTCCATCTCAAATTCCTTCCAGCCGAGCAGCGCCTCCTCGACAAGGACTTCGTGGACCGGGGAGATCTCGATGCCGTTGCTCACGATCCGCTCGAACTCCTCCCGGTTGTAGGCGATCCCGCCGCCCTGTCCGCCAAGGGTGAACGATGGACGGCTGATCACCGGGAAACGGCCGATGTAGTCGGCGGCCTTGCGCGCCTCTTCGAGCGAGTGAACGGTCATCGATTTCGGCAGGTCGAGGCCGATCCGGATCATGCACTGCTTGAAGGCCTCGCGGTCCTCGCCCTTGCGGATTGCGTCCGGCTTTGCGCCGATCATCTCGACGCCGTATTTTTCGAGGATGCCGGCCTTGTGCAGGGCCATCGACAGGTTCAGGGCGGTCTGGCCGCCGAGGGTGGGGAGCAACGCCGAGGGACGTTCGGCCTCAATGATCTTCTCGAGAAACTCGAGCGTGAGCGGCTCGATGTAGGTGACGTCGGCGAACTCCGGATCCGTCATGATCGTCGCCGGATTGGAGTTCACGAGCACGACGCGATAGCCCTCCTCCTTCAGCGCCTTGCAGGCCTGGGTGCCNNCAAGGTCGGTGCGTTTGGGCATGGCGTAGGTTGCTCGGAGGGTTGCGAGCGGCCCGCCCCGGCGCAAGCGGGAAAGGATGGCGGCGGCCTCGCACCCTCGGAGCGGTGCTCACGGCGGCCTTGCCGCCGGGTCACGTCCGCTAAACAAGCTTGCTCATGCCCACGCCGAGCACCCGCGCCGCCCGGCCCTTGTCGCCCCCGCAGGCGTGCAGCACCATGTCGATGTACTGCTTTTCCTGGCCGGCAAGGTAATCCTCCAGCTTGGGCCACTGGTCGGTCTCACGAAGACGAAACGGCAATTGCTGGGAGGTGACGACGCGCGAATCGCAGGTTGAGACGATCTTCGTGACGACCTGTTCAAGCTCGGCCAGATTCCCGGGCCAGCGATAGGTGCGCATCTGCGCGATTGCGTCCTCGCTGAATTCGACCAGCGCCGGATCGAAATGCGGGTTGGTCGCCCCGCGGGTGAAATATTTGATCAGGATCGGGAGATCCTCGAGGCGTTCCCTCAGCGCCGGCAGCGCGACCGGGAGGGCGGCGACGCGATAGAACAGCTCGTCGTTGAAACGTCCCTCATCCGTGAGCTTCTCAAGATCCTCGTCGGATGTGCAGATCAGACGGAAATTCTGCCCGTTGTTGCGCAACACGCTCACCAGCTCCTTCTGAACCGGCATCGTCAGGCTCTGGAGACGCTCGAGCAGGAGCGTGCCTCCGTGCGCCTGTTGCACCCAGGTGCCGCCGGCNNGCGCCGAACTGAGGGCGCAGTCGATGCGCACCATGGGGCGGTCGGAGGCGCCGCCGGTGGCGTGGAGCACCTCGGCCACCGCGCCCTTGCCCGTCCCGCTCTCTCCCATCAGAAGCACCGGCGTGTGTACGGCGCTGAGTTTCTTGACCTGCTGGATGAGCTTCTTGGCCTTGGCGCTCTGGCCGACCAGCCGCTGTTCGATCTCCGTCACTTTGATCGCCGACAGGCCGGCTTTTGCGGAACGCTCGGCGCTCGCCTTCCGGTATTCCCATCCCCGCTTCAGTGTGGCGATGAGCTCGTCGACCTTG
>PMKA01000060.1:5793-6053 GCA_003157575.1 Opitutia bacterium | reverse complement strand
TTTCGCTGGAGCTGTTTCTCAGCCGGTACAACAGCGACCTCGCAAACGATCTCGGCAACCTCGTCAACCGCGTCCTCAACATGGGCGGGCGCTACGCGGGCGGCGTCGTGCCGGCCGCGGTGCCCGGCGAGGAACCCGAGCGCGAATTGCATGCGCTCTGGGAACAGACGTGCAAGGATGCCGTCCAGCTCTGCGAGGGCTTCCAGTTTCACACCGCGCTCGACCGCACGCTGACGTTCATCAAGGCGATCAACCGGTAC
>PMKA01000060.1:0-5750 GCA_003157575.1 Opitutia bacterium | reverse complement strand
CGATGAACTCCAGTGGGGCGCGAGCCTCACCGGCGCGAAGCTTCAGCCCGGCCTCGTCCTGTTCCCGCGTCCGGAGAAGCCGGGGGCGGTCGTGAAGTCGAAACAAAAAGAGCCCTGATTCTAATTCGCGTTCGAGATGAGNNGCAGGCGATCAGGATCGTTCGCATAGTGACAACACACTGAATCGCCTGCAAGCAGGCTCCTACATCCTTGCCAATTAGTCTCATCCTGAACGCACATTAGAATAAGCCGTTTCGGCAAGGCCGACGCGACGAGGGCGTCGCGTATCCAGCAGGCCGTCGGAACGCAAGTCCGACAACCTCCTAGGGAAAACACGGCTTGGGCCTTGCTGCCGCCCCCGCATGACCATCCTGCCTCTCGATCCCGCCTCAAACGCAACGCCCGGTGCGCTGCGCGCGTTCCTGGAACAATGCAGGGCGGCGGCCGAGAAGGACGGACGGACGCGGCTCGCCAGCATCTCCATCGAGGTTGCGCCGCTTGATCCCCTTGCGGTGCTGGAGTCGATCTTTGAGCCGACCGAGCTTCATTTCTACGCCGAACGGCCGTCCGAGGACTGGGCCGTTGCGGGCGCCGAGGCCATGATCGCATTCGAGGGGGCCGGGCCGGACCGCTTTGCCGCGGCCCAGGCCTTCGTCGACGATGTTCTCGCGAGGACCATCGCGGTTGGCGAGACGGGCCGGCCGTTCGGCGGGCCGCATTTCTTTGGAGAGGGCTCGTTCTTCGACGACGTCGATCCGGGCGAGGCATTTCCGGCCGTGAAGCTGTTTGTCCCGCGGTGGCAGGTGTCGCGGACGCACGAGCGCACGATCGCGGTGGCCAATCTGATGGTTGAGCCCGAGGCGGACCTCGATGCGCTGACTGGGAAGGTCTGGCGGGCTCATGCGAAGTTCAGGACGTTCGAGTACGGGAACGTGGGTGTTCCAGATGGGCTGGCCGGTTGCAGGGGCGTGATTGCGGGCGATGGAGAGACCGGGAACGTCCGGAGGAGGCAGATCGCCTGCAAGCAGGTTCCTGCAGGTGGCGCCGAAGACGATCGTGGGAAGACTGGGATTCGGGACCCCGACACCTACCGGACTGCGGTTGCGCGGGCCGTGGAGATGATCGCGGAGGGACGTTTTGAGAAGATCGTTCTCGCGCGCTGCCAGGAAATGAGCGCCGCAGAGGCATATCATCCGTTGAAGGTGCTCAACGCGCTCCGGCAACGTTTCCCCGATTGTTATTCCTTCTCCTTCGCAAACGGGCGCGGACAGAGCTTCATCGGCGCGAGTCCGGAGCGGCTGCTGAAGGTGGAGCAGGGGACGCTGCAGACCGAGGCGCTGGCCGGCTCGGCGCCGCGGGGACGGACCGCGAGCGAGGATGCGGCCCTGGGAGGCGCGCTGCTTGCCGACGAAAAGGAGCTTCGCGAGCACCGGCACGTGGTTGCGTCGATCGACCGGCGGCTCGCCACCCTTGGACTGCAGCCGGTCCATGCGGGCCGGCCCGGATTGAAGCGCCTGGCGAACGTGCAGCACTTGCACACGCCCGTGAGCGCGGTCCTTCCTGCGGGCGTGCGCCTGCTCGACGTTCTGGCGCGGCTGCATCCGACGCCGGCGGTCGGCGGCTCGCCGCGCGCAGCCGCCTGTGCGCACATCCGCGAGCTCGAGGGTTTTCCGAGGGGGCTGTACGGCGGACCCGTGGGATGGATCGATCACCGCGGCGGCGGCGAATTTCTCGTGGGAATCCGCTCGGCGCTGATCGACGGCGGGCGGGCGCGCGTCTATGCGGGGAGCGGCATCGTCGCCGGGTCGGATCCGGACAGGGAATTTGCCGAGACCGAGCTGAAATTCAAGGCCTTGATCGAATCGCTGGCCGACTGACGGCACCAGCCTGGGGATGCCGGCGGAGAATGGAGCCGTCACACGGGACGTGTGCCGGTGATGCGACATCCCCGCCGCATCCGTCTTCCTGATACGCGGCGGGGGCGTCGCCTCCCCGGGAAACATTCCGGGGCTTCGTTACCGCGCCCGGGCCGGGAGCGAGGGGCCGGCGGGCTGGTCCATCGCGAGGTCCGTCAGGAGGCTCCGATAGGCGGGAGACTCGCGCAGGAGCCGTTCTCCGCTCCGGATCAGCCGGTCCGTGGTTGCCGCGGGCAGGGAGAGGCTTGTCGGAACCGAATCGAAAAAGGCGCGTTCCGCGGGATCCTTGCTGCCGTGAAAATCCACTGCGATAAAATAGATCTTCGGCTGCTCGCCTGTTTCGGATCGCCGCCTGGTGCGCTGGAACCGCCAGATATTGAGGCTGTCCTCGAACAGCGTGACGGTTTGCCTGGTCGCGCGGTTGATCCCCGAACTGCTGAGCGCAGCGATGACCGACGTCATGCCGGGTGTTTCCTCGTGATGCGACCAGTCCTGTTTGGCTTCGACTGCGGCGTTGACGACGATGACCGCCAGCTTTGTGACTCCTCTCCCGCGGAGGCGGTCCATCACGTTGTCCCATCCCCCGGCAAGAGTCACGGCGTCCAGCAGGTTCCGCAGGGAAAGATTGTCCGCGAGGCCGCCGTCCATCAGATGAACGTAAGGCTGTTTCGTGACGTCCTGGTAGCTGAGCAAATTGTCGGTGAGTTCGGCCCGGTAGCTGGCGAAGATATCGGAGGCGCTGGTCGGCAGGGGCAGATAGGGGCCGGTGGCCGGCACGCGGTCAGCGTAGTTCTTAAGCGTGATGGGCGTGAACAAAAGCGGCACGGCGGACGAGGCGGCCACGGCGCGGGAGACCGGGTAACTGCTGAGGTCGGATCCGATCAGATCGAACTGATCCTGCGTGAACTGCACCGTCGTGTTGGTTGAGATGTTGGTGGCGTTGATCACGAGGAACGGCCTGGGGGCGGTCGCCTTTGCCAGGTCGCCATACGTGGCGCCGTGGAACAGCAGATCGTCGTAATATTCGGCCGCCAGATCGCTGCGTCCAAAGTAGCTCGAAAGGAGGCGGACACTGTTGGCGGGCGTGAGCCAGCGGCGGAGCATGGTCCCCTGGATGTCGCGCTTGAGAAACAGGCCCTCGTAGTCGGTGAAGATCCTGTCCCCGTACAGGCAGTAATAGGCCGCGGTGAAGGTCCCGCCGGAGACCGCGTTTATCGTGGTGACCTCATCGAGCATCCTGCGGTCATTCGGGAGGCGGGTGGCAGCGAGCTCGCGGAGCACGCCGTAGGAGAAGGCTGCAGCCCGGCTGCCGCCGCCGGAGAAGAAAAGCGCAACCATCAGGCCGGTGCCATCGGGCTGGCCGTGGGCGGTCTGGAAGCGATAACCCGCCTCTGGATCGCGCCGCACGAGGGGCGCGTTGCGGGGGGCGTGGGCGCATCCGACGAGCAACCCGGCGACGAGCGCCAGGGCGAGCAGCGGCATGGCGAACCGGTTTCGGGCGGTAGGAGAGGCGGGGGTGCCGGGAAACATCGGGGTGGATGGGGCAACGCCGGTCGGGGACCTGTGCCACGGTCTGACAGCGGGGGTTACTTCTTCGGGACGCATCCGGGCTAGCGGCCGGCGGCGCTTGAATCGAGAGAAAAACGAATCACGGGATTCTACGAACAAAAACTGGCCAGCCGCGCGAAATCGCTTTCAATCGGACGAAGATGTCCGACACGCCCCTCGATTTTCGCAACACGAACAGCCTCTGGTGCAGCGTCATGGTGGATACGCTGGTGCGGTTGGGATTGCGCCACGCGGTCATCTGCCCGGGCTCGCGCTCGGCGCCGCTGGCCTTCGCGTTCGCGAGACATACGCAAATCGAGGCTGTCCCGGTGCTCGACGAGCGGTCGGCGGCGTTCTTTGCGCTGGGGCTCGCCAGGCGGCACAAGCGTCCGACCGCGCTCGTCTGCACATCCGGGACGGCGGCGGCGGAGTTTCTGCCTGCGATCGTCGAGGCGCACGAGAGCGGCGTGCCGCTGCTTGTGTTCACCGCCGACCGGCCGCCCGAGATGCGCGAGTGCGGATCGGGGCAGACGATCGACCAGCAGATGCTCTACGGCGGCCACGTGGACTATTATCACGAGATGGCCGTGCCGGAGGCGAAGCTCCCGGCGCTGCAGTATGCGCGCCAGTGCATCGCTTTTGCTTTCGAACGCACCCGATATCCATCGGCCGGCCCCGTGCACCTGAACGCGCCGTTTCGGGATCCGCTTTCGCCGGTGGAGGACGGGCTGGCTGGCGCGCTTTGCGAGCAGATCGATCAGGATGCGTTTTTCGCCCACCTGGCGCCGGCGGAGGACGATGCAGGAGCGGACTTGTTCGCGAAGGAAGATCAATCGCCTGCGAGCCCCGCCGTTGCGGCAGGGGCAAACCGGTTACGACAGGGGTCGTCGCGCGGCGTGATCGTTGCGGGTCCGGCGCAGCCGGCCGATCCGGCGGCCTATTGCGCGGCGGTGGCGCGGATCGCATGCGCGCTTGGCTGGCCGGTGCTGGCGGACGGGCTCAATCCGCTCCGCAATCATGCGGCGGCGAACCCGCTGCTCGTGACCAATTACGACACCGTGTTGCGCTCAGCCTCCCTTGCTTCGCGGCTGAGGCCGGAGGTTGTCTTGGGACTGGGCGACTGGCCCGTCAGCAAACAGCTTCGCCAGTGGCTGCAGGGCGCCGGAGCTGCGATCTGGATCGTTGCGGCCGACAGCCGGAACCATGATCCGCTGCACGGGCGGACGAGGCATCTGCGGTGCAGCGTCGAGGAACTCGCGGCTGGTTTTCCGGATCTGCCGCGTGGCAAGGATGACGCGGCGATGAGACCGGAAGATGAAACCAGCAGGCAGGATGTCGGTGCCACACCGGACCCCGCCGGGACGGCTACGCAACCCGGGCCGCGGCGCGAGTCCACGGCCTACGCGTCCGAATGGCTGGGCGCAGACCGGGAGGCGGGACTCGCCATCGACGCACGACTTCCGACGATCGACCCGTTTTTCGAAGGGAGCATCAGCCGGCTGCTTTCCCGGCATCTTCCGCCGGCGACGCCGGTCTTTGTGGCGAGCAGCATGCCGGTGAGGGACGTGGAGTTCTTCTGGCGGCCGAACGACCGCGGCTGCCTGCCATTTTGCAACCGCGGCGCAAATGGCATCGACGGAACGCTGTCGACCGCGCTCGGCGTGGCGCACGGCAACCGGCCGGCAGTGCTGTTGACCGGCGATCTGGCGCTGCTTCACGACACGAACGGATTCCTGCTGCGTCCGAGGCTGAAGGGCAGCCTGACGATCATTCTGGTCAACAACCGTGGCGGAGGGATCTTTGAGATGCTGCCCGTGGCGAAATTCAATCCGCCTTTCGAGGAATTCTTTGCGATGCCGCAGGAGGTGGATTTTGGGAGGCTGGCCGGAGCCTACGGAGTCGGGCACGTGCTCGTGCGCGACTGGGCCCACCTGACCGGGCTGATATCGGATTTGCCGACGGCCGGGGTGCGCGTGTTGGAGGTGCGGACCGACCGCAAGCGCGATTCGGCCCTGCGACGGGAACTGATCGGCGAGGCTGCGCAGGCGGCCGAGGCGGCGGTGTAGGAGCGGAGGCGCGATTGATTCACCGTCTTGGAGGGCGGCGTGCCGTCGCCCGCCAGGAGGCTTGAACTTGGATTCCGCGGTTGAGGCGGAATCCACTCGCTCATTCTGCCGGCCAGCAGAACGGCTACGAGGAGTGGGAACCTCAACTGCGGAATCTAAGTTGAATGCCGCCGGCAGCCTGCCATGCCGCAGCCTCGTGCGAAGGCTGGCGCGGTTCGAC
>PMKA01000447.1 GCA_003157575.1 Opitutia bacterium | reverse complement strand
TGGAACATGTGCCAGTTGCTCTGGCCGAAGTCGGCGACCGGCAGGCGCAGGCCGAGCGATGCAGCGGATGACGCCGCGAACGCCGCAAAATAGTCCCGCGCCAGCTCGCGGCGCCGGGCGGTGAATTCGGCGAGGTGCGGAAGCTGTCCGAGGCCGACGCGGGCGGCGACATCCGTGAGGTTGAACTTTCCGCCGACAAGCTCCACCTCCATGCCGTCGAATCCCGACCGGACCACCCCCTGAAGGCGGTACTGCTCGGCCAGCTTCGCCTCGCGCTCGTCGTTCAGCACGAGGCAGCCGCCCTCCGTCGTTGTGATGTTCTTGTTGGCGTGAAAGCTGAAGGACACGAGATCGCCGACGACGCCGATGCGCTGTCCGCGCCATTCGGAGCCGAACGATTGCGCCGCGTCCTCCACGACACGGAGGTGGTGCTTCCCCGCGATGGCGTAGAGGCGGTCGCGATCGACCGGCAGGCCGGAAAGATCCACGGGGATGATCGCGCGCGTCGCGGGCGTGACCGCAGCCTCGAGGCGCTCCAGGTCGATGTTCCGGGTCACCGGATCGATGTCGACGAACACGGGGCGCGCCCCGACTTCGAGGACGACATTGCTCGTCGCCACCCACGTCAGCGGCGTTGTGATCACCTCATGTCCGGGCCCGACGCCCGCGATGCGCAATCCGATTTCAAGCGTGGCCGTTCCCGAATTGAACGCCCGCACCGGACGGCCTCCGGCGTATTCGGAGAGCCGGGCCTCAAACGCCTTCACCTGCGGGCCGGAGGTTATCCAGCCCGAGCGCAGCACCTCGGCGACGCCGGCGATGGTCGCGTCGTCGATCGACGGGCGCGTGAACGGGAGAAAATCCTTCGGAGTGGCGGGCGCAGTCATGCTAGGGTTCGTTGCTGAAGAGATCATGGTCCTCGCTCTGGGCGAGTAAATGACAACTGAACGTCGGGTCGGCGAACAGCCGCAGTGCGTCGGTCTTGCGCGCCACGGCAAACACGCGCCCGGGCTGCGCCCAGAGCCTCCGGAATGCGGATTCGTCGAGAAAACGCCCACTCCCACGGGCCGCGGCGTCCTCCTCGAGTTCGAGCTCGCCCTTGGCGGCGACGACGTCGACGGCGCGTCCGGCATAGAAAGTGAAGTCGTGGAAGAAATCGTGATAATGCAGGACCCGGTCCGACGGTCCCGCGTGGGCCTTCACGAAGAGGGCGAGGTCCTTCGTGCCCGGGCGCTGGATGTGAACGGCGGCGAACGTCAGGACGCCGCAGAAAAGGACCACAGTCGCCGCCATGGCGCCGAGCGCCGCGGACGCCCGGCGCGCCCGCGCGAGCGCGGGGGCCAGGATGCCCCCGAGGAGCAGCACCGCAGCGAGCGTGCAGGCGGCGGGTCGCAGCGCCTGCGCCTGGGCCGCCGGGAAGTTGTGGACGATCGACGGCCGGAACACGACGACGCACACCGCCGCGGCGAGCAGGCCGCAAAAAACGCCGAAGAAGGCGAGCCCGCCGCGCAGAGCGGGCCAGCCACCGGCATGGCCGTCGGCCAGCCACCGGCCGGTCAGCACGGCCAGGGCGGGAAACACGGGCAGGATATAGGGTGGAAGCTTGGAGTGGGATGCCGAGAAAAACAGGAATATGAAGCCCGCCCAGAGGACAAAGAACAACGTATCAGCGTTTTTGTTACGATCCGCCCAGCCGCCGCGCAGGGCGCCGCGGACGCCCGCCCAGAAAAACCCGCTCCAGGGGAAAATGCCGAGCAGGACGACCGGAATGAAATACCACCAGGCTCCGGCCCGGCCCGCCGCCGGCGTCAGGAAGCGCTCAAAATGCTCGTAGACCACGTAACGGTGGAACCAGGTCGGATTGCGCGCCGCCGCGAGCACGTGCCAGGGCGCCGCAATCGCGAGGAAAAGCAGGAGGCCCGTGGGAAGATAGAACGGCCGCAGGCGTTTCCACTGGTTGAAGGCGAGCAGCCAGAGGAACATCACGGCCCCCGTCACCATGAAGCCCATGAGGCCCTTCGCCAGCGTGGCAAGGGCGGCGCTCGCGTAGAGTCCGTAGAACAGCCAGCGACGGCGCGCCGCCCACGGGTTCGAGCCGGCCGCAGGCGGCGGTTCGCGCACCCCCAGGATGAAACAGAAGAGCGTCGCGCCCATGAACACCGAGACGGCCATGTCGAGGATGAGGAACCGCGCGAGGGCGAAATAGAGAAGCGAGGTGCCCAGCACGAGGGCGGCGGCGAGGCCGGCGGAGCGTCCGTAGATCCTCCGCGCCGCCGCATAGGTGCAAAGGACTCCGACGAGTGCGAAGAGCAGCGGCGCGGCGCGCACGGACCCTTCGCCCGGGCCGAGGAGCTCGAGGCATACGGCCACCGTCCAATACACCAACGGCGGCTTCTCGAAGTAGTTCACGCCGTCGAGGCGGGGCGTCACCCAGTCGCCGGCCGCCACCATCTCGCGCGGGATCTCGGCGTTGCGTCCTTCATCCGGATTGGCCAGCGGATAACTTCCGAGGCGGAATCCATAGAACGCCGCAAATGCCAGCGTAAGAAGCAGGAGGTCGCGCAGCCAGAATGAGGAGGGGGCGTTCTCGGTCATCAAAAGGTGTCGTGTAGGAAAAGCCCCGGCGGCGTGAGAGTCACGACGAAAGACGGCCGGGAGGCCCCGCGGGGACGCCCGCCGACACGCGGCCGGGGCGCCGCGTCCCCGGGACATCGCCTGCACAAGGCGGCCGTTCTTCGCATGGAAAATGCCGCCTCAGAACCACGGGAGGTTTCTCAGGATTCCGAACAGGACGATCGCGGCCACGCCCGACCAGATCGCGGCGGGGCGCGGCGTTGCGCACCGGAGACCGTGTCCGCGGAACAGCCCTGAAACAGTGTGACAGGCGAGCAGGACGTAGACCGGCACGAGCAGGACGGCCAGGGGATTGAGCAGCCAGGCGGCGCCGGGATGCCCGCGCAGCAATTGATGCGTGGCGCGGAGTCCGCCGCAGCCCGGGCAGTTCAGGCCCGTCGTGGCGTGGAACATGCAGGGGTATATCTCGTGGCGCGCAGGGTCGATAAAATACAATGCGCAGACCCCGGCCAGGCCCGCGCCGGCCACGATCAGGCTCCACAGGGCCGGGCGCGGAGCGGCACGCAGTTTCGGAGGGGGCGCAGTCACGGTCGTATTCGAGGAATGGATATTATCCGACATTGGATTCAATATGAGACGGATGCCAGGCCGCATCCATGCAAACCGATCGGGGCAGGAAGCGAGCTCGCCCGCGATTCCTGGGTAAGCACAGCCTGCAACCAGGCTCCTGCGATTTGGGCGGACTGAAGCAGCCTGCTCGAAGGCGGTCCACTTCGCACACAGCAGACTCCGTCGCGCGTCGCCTGCAAGCAGGCTCCTACAAGGCCGACCAGAAGCCTCACCTTTAGAGCGGTACGACCATCAATGGAACTGCGATTTGACCTCGGGCTTGCTCAGCACCATCAGCGCCCAGATGCCGAAGGGAATCCCCAGCCCGCAGCAGGAAAAGAAACACGGGACAAGGGCGATTACCGCCGCGGTCATGGCCAGGCCGTAGCTGGAAAGCCTTTGCATGCGGATCGCGCCGAGGAGAATGAGCACGCTCATGCCGATGAAAACGAGCTTAACCCCGACGGCGACCGGTCCATACGCGACCTTCTGGATCATGCGGATCATGTCGGGGTCGACGCCGGGCATCGGCGGAAGCTGCTCGTGCCCCGAGTACAAAAGGCTGGCCGTCAGGTTGAACAGGCCGAATGCGAGGCCGAGACCGGCCGTCACCATCAGCGCGATGGCGGGACCGCTTATCATCTGTTCGGCCCGGGCGCGGGCGAGCCCGCCGGAGCCGGCCTGTGTCACCCCAGCGGGCGCGGCCGCAGGCGAAGCCGGAACCGCCGAGGAGGGCGGAGGAACGCCAGCCGCAGCCGGCGGCGCGCCCAGCACGTCGGCAAATTCGGCGTATTGACCGAGAGGCTTCCAGCCGGGTTCGCCGGCCACTTGAACCATGGTCTCCCTATTCGCGCGGCCTTCTGCGATCCATCGCTTGATCTGATCGGCCGCAACCGGCCCATACTCCCTGCCGTCCGCCCCGAGGATTTTGAACATGAGAACCGCTTAGCCGGTGCCGGCCGCTTCGGCAAGGCGTAAGCAGCGCGAAAATCGGAAGTGGGCGACCGGCGGCCGCCGATCGTCCGCAGTGGACCAGCGAATTCGGATCAACCGAGCAGCGGCGGCGTGAACGGCATGCCGTGTGCGGCGGCCACTGCCTGACAGGTCACCCTGCCCCCCTGGATGTTGATGCCCCCGGCGAGGGCCGGCACCATCCGGCAGGCTTCAGATACTCCGTGGTCCGCAAGCAGTTCGATGTAGCGGTGGGTGACGTTGGTGAGGGCCTGCGTGGCGGTGCGGGAGTAGGCGCCGGGCATGTTGGCGACGCAATAATGGGTGACGCCCTCCTCGACGAACACGGGGTCGTCGTGGGTGGTCGGGCGCGAGGTTTCCGCGCAGCCGCCCTGGTCGATGGCAATGTCGACAAGCACGCTGCCCGGCCGCATGCAACGCAGCATCTCCCGGGTGATCAGCCGGGGAGCCTTGGCTCCGGGCAGAAGCACCGCGCCGATCAGCAGGTCGACGGACGGGAGCAGATCCATGAGATGAGACTCGCTGGAATACAACGTGTGTGAGGAATGGAGCGTGATATCGAGAAACCGCATCCGTTCGAGATCGACTTCGAGGACGGTGACGTCCGCGCCGAGGCCGATGGCCATGCGCGCCGCATTGATCCCCGAAACGCCGCCGCCGAGCACGACGACCTTGCCCGGAAGGACGCCCGGCACGCCGCCGAGCAACGTGCCGCTCCCGCCATGGTGTTTGGCGAGGAAGTAGCCGCCGACGAGGATGGACATGCGCCCGGCAATCTCGCTCATCGGTTCGAGCAGCGGCAGGTGGCGGTTCACCTCGATCGTCTCGTAGGCGATGCCCGTCACACCCGATTTCAGCAGCGCCTCCGTGAGCACCCGGTCCGCGGCCAGGTGCAGATAGGTGAAGAGAATCTGGCCCGGGCGCAGCAGCGGATATTCCTCGGGCAACGGCTCCTTGACCTTCACGATGAGATCCGCCTTTTCAAATACCTCCGTGTGGGAGCTGACGAGCGTCGCGCCCGCATGCTCGTAATCGGCATCGGAAAAGCCCGAGCCGGCGCCAGCCTGCCGCTCCACGATCACCGTGTGGCCTCGCTTTACCAGCTGATAGGCGGTGGAGGGGGCAAGGGCGACGCGGTATTCCCGCGATTTGATTTCCTTTGGAAGTCCGATGATCATGGATGGAGGGTAGGACAAAATTCCGCCGGAAGGAACCGGAAACGGAGGCGCGGACGACAGAGTCCGACACGCCGCCAGCCGCGACCGGAACCGGCTCCCGAAGGCGTCAGTGTTTCGCGAGCGAGCGGTTGATGGCGCTCACCAACGCCTTGATTGAGGCGAGTTCGATGCTGGTGTCGATCCCCGCCCCGAAGAAGGTCACTCCGCGCCCGGATTTGATCTGGATATAGGCCACCGCGCGGGCCTCCGCACCCTTGCCGAGCGAATGTTCGGAGTAGAAGAGGAGTTCGAAGGCCGGCACGCCGGCGGAGCCGAGCCCGTTGACAAAGGCATCGATCGGCCCGTTTCCGGAGCCGATGAACTTGTGGACCTTCCCCTCGTACCTCACCGTTGCGTCGCACTTCACCTGGCTGTTGCGCTCGGTCGTCCGGAAATGTTCGAGCTTCACCGGCTCGTCGCGCGTGATGTATTCCCGGAGGAAGGCCTCATGGATCTGGTCCGGGGTGATCTCCGCCTTCAATTCGTCGGCAAGGTCGTTGATCACGCGGCCGAATTCCTTGTGCATGGCCTTCGGCAGGTCGAAGCCGAAATCCTTCTCCATGACGTACGCCACGCCGCCCTTGCCCGANNGCGGATGATCGCCTTGTACGTCCGCCCGATGTCGGCGGGATCGATGGGGATGTAGAGCACGTCCCATGGCTGGCCGGGCTTTTGCGCCGCCCATGACTTCTTGATCGCATCCTGGTGGGATCCGCTGAAGGCGGTGAACACAAGCTCTCCCGCGTAGGGCTGGCGCGCCGGCACCTCCATGCGCGTGCATCGCTCGAAGACCTCGCGGATGGCGTTGATGTTGGAGAAATCCAGCCCGGGATGGATGCCGTGAGTGTAGAGGTTCAACGCCACCGTCACGATGTCGAGGTTGCCGGTTCGCTCGCCGCTGCCGAACAGCGTGCCCTCCACGCGATCGGCCCCGGCAAGCAGCCCGAGTTCCGTTGCGGCAACGCCCGTGCCGCGATCGTTGTGGGTGTGGAGCGAGATGAGCGTCAGGTTGCGCCGGGAGAGGTGGGAACCCATCCACTCAATCTGGTCGGCGTGGACGTTCGGGGTCGCGTATTCGACCGTCGCCGGAAGGTTCAGGATGATCTTGCTGTCGGGGGAAGGAGCCCAGGCGTCGGTGACCGCCTCACAAATCTCCAGTGCGAAATCGAGTTCGGTGCTCGTGAAGCTCTCGGGGGAATACTCCAGCCGGAGGCGCGTCCCGGAGGCGACGAGCGGGCGCGTCAGCTGTTTCATGAATCTCACCGCATCGGTCGCGATCTTGACCACGGCCTGCCTTTCGGCGCCGAAGACATAACGGCGCTGGGCGGGAGAGGTGGAGTTGTAGAGGTGGAAAATGACGTTCCTGGCGCCCTGGAGCGATTCGACGGTGCGGGTGATCAGGTCCTCGCGGCACTGGCACAGAACCTGGATGGCGACGTCCGCCGGGATCCGGTTTTCCTCGATCAGGCGGCGGACAAAATCGAACTCGATCTGCGAGGCCGAGGGGAAACCAACCTCGATCTCCTTGAAGCCGACCCGGACGAGCATGTCGAAAAACTCAAGCTTCTCCTCCACATCCATGGGGACGGCGAGGGCCTGGTTGCCGTCGCGGAGGTCGACGCTGCACCAGGCAGGCGCAGCAGTGATGACGCGGTCAGGCCACCGGCGGTTGGGGAGGGAAACCGGCGGGAATTGCGTATATTTCGTTATCGGAGCGGATTGCATTGGAGAAAGCGGGGAAATCTGACGGGGAACAGAAGATAATGAAGGAAAGTAGGTGCGAAGCAACGCGACACGGCAAAGGAATGCCGGCGGGAGAAGGAAGTGGCAGGCTGACGCACGATCGACTGCAATGCAGTTCCCAAGAATCGTGCGTCTAGATAAGTCGAAGCGCCTGCAGCGGAAGGTTCATCGCAGACCGTGAAACTAGGCGCTCAAGACAGGGGGTGTCAAGCAGGCAGCCTGTCGGAGGCGTTTCTCCCGAATCCGGCGCGCCGACGGATTTGCCTTGGGGGTCGAGCAGTTCCGTGCAAGAAGGAAGTGTGTTTCAGCAGTCACCAGTAACTAGGCCCGGACGGGCGGCGTCTCTCACCCTATGCTCGGAGCTGGCAAACAACATCCATGGCTGATGAGACTTTTGACCTGCCCGCGTGCCTCGAACGAGTGCGCCGGCGCGACCAGTCCGCTGCGCGGGAACTGGTCGAACACCTTTACCCGCTTGTCATCCGAATCGTGCGTTCCCACCTTCCGCGCCGGGTCGCCGAGGAGGACCTGGCACAGGATGTTTTTCTGAAGATGTTCACAAGGCTCGACCAATACAAGGGGGAGGTGGCGTTCAGCCACTGGGTTTCGCGGATCGCGGTGACGACCTGCATCGACCAGCTGCGTGCCCAGAAGCGCCGCCCTGAGTTCCGTTGGGCCGATCTGTCGGAAAAGGAGGCTGAAGTGCTGGACGCGGTCCTCACGAGCGACGGCGAAGTGGCCGTCAACGATGCGCTCGCCTCCCGGGAACTCGTGTACAAACTGCTCGGCCAGCTCAAGCCGCAGGATCGCCTCGTCCTCCAGTTGCTCGACCTGGAACAACGCAGCGTCGCCGAGATCAGCGAAATGACCGGCTGGAATTCCTCGCTCGTCAAGGTGAGGGCGTTTAGAGCAAGAGGGAAACTGAAGAAACTTTTTGAAGAATTGGAACGAAAGGAACGGCAATGAAAGACTTTGATTACAGATGGCAGCGGCTGGTGACGGCGGCCCGGAACGCGCCGGCGGCGGACGGGGGCGCCGCGCCCTATGGTTTTGCGACACGAATTGCGGCACAGGCGATGAACGAGACGCCGTCCTTGATGGTCGCCGTGTTCGGGCGGTTCTCCGTGAGGGCGCTTTATCTTGCCTGTCTGCTCACTCTGGTGAGCGTCGCCGCCAATTATCTTGCCTTCGCTGGTTCCGCAGACGATGAGCAGAACCTGATTGATCCCGTATCCGAGGTGTTCACCAACGCCTCATGAGGATGACCAAACCCTGGCAGATCTGGCTCGTGCTCATCGCCATCTTCGCCACCGGCGTCGCCGGCGGCTGGCTGGTGGCGGCGCATGTCGAGCGACATCGTGGCCCCCCCCCGCCACCGCCGCCTGAGGTCTGGATCGCCCGGCAGCTCGAACACGTGGCCAACGAGCTTCAACTCACGACCGAGCAACAGGAACGCATCAAGCCGGTCGTGTCGACGAACATTGCCGAGCTGATCAAACTTCGCCGCCAGGCAATCGACGTTCTCGAGCAGATGGAAAAACAGATTGCGGCGGAACTCACGCCGGAACAGCGCGGCAAGTACGAGAAGATCCTCCAGGAGCGCCGCGAGGCCAGGCACAGGGAGCGGGAGATGCGCGATGCCCGGCATCCGGGCGGCGGTCACCCGGACATGGGAGGCCCTCCGCAGGGACCGGACGACCATCTGCCCCCTCCCCCGCCATCTCCTGAGAAGTTTTCCGGGACCTGACGGCCGGAGCATTGCGGACTTGCTGGCAGGCGGGCATGCTGGTTGCCTGCACGGCATGGATCAACTGCTCGCGGGCAAAAAGATCGTACTCGGGGTGACCGGTTCGATAGCGGCCTACAAAGCCGCGGACCTCACCAGCAGGCTCGTCAAACTCGGCGCGGATGTGATGCCGGTCATGACGGCGGCGGCGCAGAAATTCATCACGCCGCTCACCCTGCAAACCCTCGCACGGCAGCCGGTCGCAGCGGATTTGTGGGACGAGGGCAACGGCTGGCGGCCGGGACACATCGAACTGGCCGAAAAGGCCGACCTGCTGTTGGTCGCGCCGGCCACGGCCGATGTGATCGCCCAGTTTGCGAACGGAATGGCGCCGGATCTCCTGAGCTCGCTCTTCCTGATGGCGCGCTGTCCCGTGTTGATCGCGCCGGCGATGAACGGCAAGATGTGGACGCATCCCGCGACGGTCGCCAATGTCGCAGCCCTGAAGGCGCGCGGCGCAGAATTCATCGGTCCGGAGGAAGGCATGCTCGCCTGCGGCTATGAAGGCATCGGACGCCTCTGGCCCGTGGATGGAATCGTCGATCGCGTTGCGGTGATGCTCCGGCGCTGACCGGCATCTGGCTCAACGCGGCGCCTGTCGCACCCAAGCATTGGCGGCGCTGCGCATGGCCGAAAATAGGTGTTGCAGTCGTTCATTCGGGCCACACCTTGCGCCTTGGCCAGGTCCCATGCATGGACAGGCGCGTGAACCCCGCCAGGACCGGAAGGTAGCAACGGCAGCGACGTCCTGCCAGTGCCGTGGGGTGCCTGGCCACTTTTGTTAAAAAGGCTGAAGGATTTGACGGCTGAAAGGCTGAAATACTGCCGCGCCGACAATGCCGGGCGTTGTGAGACCGGACGTTTGACCTGCATTTGACGCTCGACTTCCCGCCGTCTGGCTCTGGTCTGTGCTTTTCGAAAAACACAGGCTGGATTTTTCAGCCGTTCAGCGTTTCAGTCGTCCAGGCTTTTCATGTCCATCACGTACCAGGTCATCGCCCGCAAGTGGCGGCCACAGACGTTTGACGATCTCGTCGGGCAGGACCACGTCGTGCGCACGCTGAAGAACGCGATCACCCGCAACCGCATCGCACACGCCTACCTTTTCGTGGGCCCGCGCGGGACCGGCAAGACCAGCATGGCGCGGATTTTCGCCAAGGCCCTCAACTGCAGCGGCGGGCCAAAGGCTGATTTTGACCCGGAGGATCCGGTCTGCAAATCGATCGCCGAGGGGTCCTGTCTCGACGTGATCGAGATCGACGGCGCCTCCAACAATGGAGTCGAGCAGGTGCGCGAACTCCGCGACACGGTCCGCTACGCGCCGGCTCAGGGACGCTTCAAGATCTTCATCATCGACGAGGTGCACATGCTCTCCGCGGCCGCGTTCAATGCGCTGCTGAAGACGCTGGAGGAGCCGCCGGCGCACGTGAAGTTCGTCTTCGCGACGACGGACGTGCAAAAGGTGCTGCCGACCATCATTTCCCGCTGCCAACGATTCGACCTGAAACCCATCTCCGTCGAATTGATCGTGGAACGGCTGAAGAAGATCGGAGCGGCGGAGAAGATCACGGTGAGCGACGCGGCGCTGGCCAGCATCGCACGCATGGCCGACGGCGGCATGCGCGACGCCCAGTCGATCTTCGACCAGATGATTTCGTTTTGCGGCACCGACGTCAGCGAGGCCGACGTGCTCGACGTTTACGGCCTCGTCGCAACGGAGAAGATCGTTGAACTTGCCGGCGCCCTCGCCGCCGGCGACCACAAGAAGATCGTCGGAATCGTCGACGAATGCGACGAGAACGGCCGCGACCTCTTCCGCCTGCTCGTGGATCTGCAGGGCTTCATACGCGCCAGCCTTCTCGATGCGATCGCCAAAGGCGGACAAAGCGCGGCGCTCGGCGGCGCGCCCATGACGACCGAACAGCTGACGCGCCTGCTCGACGGGCTGCGCGAAGGCGAATCGGCCGTGAAGCACGGACTGGCCGAGAAAATCAATTTCGAGGTCACCCTCCTGAAGGCGGTCGAGGCGAGCCGCGCGCGGGCGATCGACAGCCTGATCAAGGAGCTGGCGGTGCTGGCCGAGCAGGCTCCGGCGGACGAGCCTGCGCAGGGCGAAAAAAAAAAGGACTGATAGCTGAGCTTGAACGCCGGCTGCGGCTGGCGGTTCCCCGTGCGAAGGAAGATCCCGGGGATTCCCACGTGCGCACGCCGGTCGTGGAGACGCCCCGCGCAAGGCCGAGATCTTCCGGCCCCTCTCCTGCCAGGCTGCCGGCGGCTCCGCGGCAGGCTCCTCCCTCGGAGCCACTGCCGGACGATGCTCCGGAGATTTCGCCGGACGAGATTGGCATCCCGCCCGAGGCACCCGTTGTCGACGAACTGCCTCCGGTCGGGCAGCTGACGCAGCGAATCCCCGCGGAGGTGCGCACGGCGCTCGATGAACTTTTCCGCGCGCAATGGACGGGAGTGAAGCGCCTGCGCCCCGAAGATCTGCGGAACTGACGCCGGGATTCTCCGTCAGCCCATTCGAATCTTGATTTCCAGGACATTTCCAGACAATCAGATCACCGTGCAGGCGGAGTCACGCCAGCCGGAGCTCGGGCCGCGACTTTGACGGCAAAAACGACATGAGTGAATGCCTTCGCTGCGGGTCCAGAAATGTCATCACGGGGAGGATCGTCAGCAGTAACCAAAAAAAGGCCGTGATCCGACCTGATCATCAGAAGTTCTGGGCGTTTTCGCTATACGGGGGGATTTTCTTGGACGGACCGGCAGTCGTCTGTCTCGAATGCGGACTGGTCACAACGTCATGCGACGCGTACGCGCTTGCACAGTTTGTGAAGAAAAAATGTGAGCCTCGCGACGATAGTGAATGAAAAGCCCAATCGGACAGCCGGCGGTTCCGATCTGATTACTCCCCCGGCATCGGCCGCGAGTCGCCCCCAAACGTCGGGTTGAATCCGATGAGCATCCCATCCAACAAGGAAGAGCTTCTTGCCGGCATCGACACCGCCTACGAGGCGCTGCTTGCTGAACTGCGGGATCTGCCTCCCGAAGTCGTGAGTATTCCCTCGATGGAGGGGCATGCAAAAGGCTCCGTGATGAGCGTCTGCAATCTCGTCGCATATCTGATTGGATGGGGAGAACTGGTCCTGAAATGGTGTTCGCGAAAGGACAAGGGCCTGCCGGTCGATTTTCCTGAAACAGGTTATCGCTGGAATCAACTCGGGCTTCTCGCCCAGAAGTTCTATAGGGACTATGAAGAGATGTCGTTTCCCCAGTTGCTGCAATTGCTCGCGACAACAGAGTCGGAGCTGGTCCGTCTGGTAAGGCAACGCACCGACCATGAGCTTTATCACCAAGCGTGGCACGGGGATTGGATTCTCGGGCGGATCGTGCAACTCAACAGTCTATCGCCCTACAAGAACGCTCGTCGTCGAATCAGAAAATGGAAGGCCGGCCGGGCCAGTACCTGATGCGGGACGCGAAAGGAGAATCGTCGGGCAAAAGGCATGGGGAGGCGCGGGGAATCGGGGCGCTGGAGGGTTCGCAGGCAGAAGCATGACGGGCAAGCCCTGGCGCGGCTTGGCCGAGAATGGTCCGCCTCTTCTCGGCAGTTCCGTTCGCCCCCCTGGGTCGGTCCCCGCTGCTGCAGTCCCTAAGTTCCGGGGGCGGGCTTGCCGGCCGCCGGCAGGATCTCGACCGCGACCGCGGTTGTGTTGTCGCGGCCGGAGGCGGCCACGGCCTCCTCTACGAGACGTCGCGCCACCGGAAGTTCCGCGACAGCCGGCACGGGAGCGCGGACTGCCTCTTCGATGCGCCGGTCCCTCAGGCCGTCGATCAGGCCGTCGGAGCAGAAAAGAAAACGGTCGCCCGGCTCGAACCCGACGGCGCCGATATGCGGATCGATGATCTGCTGACCGGCGCCGAGCACCTGCTGGAGCGAGCTGCGCGCGGGATGCAGGCGATGTTCGCTCTCGTTGATGCGCCCGGTGCGCCGCAACCAGCCGACATGGGTGTGGTCGTGCGTCAGCTGGGTGATCCCTCCGGCGCGCGGCAGATAGTAAATCCGGCTGTCGCCGACATGGGCGAAATAGAGCCAGCCCGGGGTGAGCCATCCCAGGCTCAGGGTGGCTCCCATCCCGGCGCATTCCTCGTAGCTGCTGCCGAGGTGGAGGAGGTCGTTGTGGATGTTGGCGAACAACTCGGCCAGGATGTCCGAGAATCCAGACGACAGTCCCATTGCCGAGGCCTTGAAGCTGCGGCTCACGAGGCGGGGAATCCGGTCAACCGCTATGCGGCTGGCGAACTCGCCGGCATTCGCGCCACCCATGCCGTCGCTCACGGCGAAGATGAAATCCGTCGCGCCAAGCGGGGCTTCGCCGATCTTGCCGAGATATTGCACGCCATGGCCGTCGACGGCCAGCGCGAGGAAGGCGTCTTCGTTGTTGGTTCGCACGCGCCCGCGGTCGGTCAGTCCGGACCAGCGGACGATGCAGGGAGGCAGGGGATCTTTTTCGAACGGATTGGCCATCGGAAAACGGCGGAGCAATGCGGCGGTTCACAGGCTCCCGGGCGGCCGTGGGGCATCCGGCGGAGGAGGCGGAGGAGAGAGTTCGGGTGCATGGAGCAGCATTGCGAACTCAAAATCGATGACGCAAAAGCGCCCCGCCCTGCGGTCGTAGGTGATGTTGCGCAGAACGGCGTCCTGATGCCGCACCCCGAACGGCAGCAGGGAGTCGTAAAGCTCGTTCATCCGCTCCGGGCTGAGCTGATCGACGCGCTGGCCGCAATTGGTCGTCACGAGCTTCAGTTGCCCGGGATCGGCCTCGATCACCCGTGGAACGAAGTCGCAGCCCTTCTCCTCAAGAAAGCGCAGGACCCGCACCTCGTTCTCGAAACGCTCCTTCGCCAGGTGACCGCGGAAGGTCTTGTGCACCCGGCCGTCAAAACCGATGCGAACCAGCGCCCGGACAGTATCTTTGACGTCATGCATGTTGCGGCGGGCCCAGTGTTGCCCGGCGCCGACCCGAGACAAGCCCGGGTTTAGCCGCGGGCGGGACTGGTTGACGATCCGCCGCCCGGGACTGCTTCGCTCGGCGAGGGCGGGCGCGGCGGCATGGGGACCCGCCTAAAAGAAGAGCGCCACCCCCTGCGGGATGGCGCTCGGCGAAGACCAAATCAGAAAACCGCAGCTTCAGGCTGTCGGAACCGTCTGAGTCGTCTTGAGAATTCGACCGGCGACCAGATAAGGGTCGGCTGCAGAATTCGGGCGACGATCCTCGAGATAGCCACGGTACCCGTTCTTGATGAAGTTGACCGGCAGGCGGACCGAGGCGCCACGATCGGACAGGGCATAGTTGAACTTGTCGATGGACTGCGTTTCGTGCAGCCCGGTGAGGCGCAGATGGTTGTCCGGTCCGTACACCGCGATGTGCTCATCGATGTGTTTGGCGAACGCGGCCATCAGGGCCTCGAAATATTTCTGCCCGCCCACGTCGCGGAGGTACTTGGTCGAGAAATTCGTATGCATGCCGGAACCGATCC
>PMKA01000163.1:4090-5570 GCA_003157575.1 Opitutia bacterium | reverse complement strand
GTGATGCTGCCGCTCACGGAGAAGGGGCGGAACGTCAGCTGAAGTTGCGGGGCGCATCCGCCGGCTGGCGGTGGCCTCAGGCTGTCCGTCGTGGCACGGATCTCCCGACCCGTGATCCGGACAACATGGGCAGGAATGTCCATGCCACGCAGGACCACCGCCAATCGGCAGACGTGCACGAAGTTGCCACGCCGCGCACTTTGGGGTTGCACCCTGCCGGCCGGACCCTTTGCTCTGACCCCTCAATCCCTTTCAAATCATGCAAGAAATCGTAACACTCGAGTGCACGGAAGCCCGAAAAGAGGGCAAGACGCCGTCACGCTATCTCACCACGCGCAACAAGAAGACCGTCACCGAGCGCATTGAGAAGAAGAAATACAATCCCTACCTCCGCCGTCACACGCTGCACAAGGAGATCAAGTAGGCCCCTCGGCGCCGGGCGGCAAGGCCGCCGGTTTTCGCCGTTTCCCATGACTGGCTCCCGGCTCCGGGAGTCAGTTTTTTGTTTTTGAGCGGGGAGCGGGCCGGGAAATTCACCTGGAGGGCGAAGCCCGACAGGTTCCTGCTAGTGCGGACCGGCGGGACCCTGGCGCGACGGAATCGCCGCAGGCGTCGTCGTCTGCTGCTGCATCAGCGCGCGGCGATGGGCGCGCCAGCTGTCGCGATGCTTCCGTATCCAGTCGAGCAGCGCACGTTCAAAACCGATGTCGTAGCCGAGCCGCTCGGATTCGAGCCATTTGTGGCGCAGAATCTCCTCACGCTCGGCCAGAAATTCCTGGTAAAGCGACGACTGCTTTACGAACTCGTGCGAGGCTCCAGGCTGTTTGGACGAAGGTGAGGACATGGAGACCACGGTAGTCAGGGGAGTTTGAGTTGCCGGCGGCCTTCGGAGGTGATCATCGAGGGATGCCAGACCGGCTCCCAGACAAGATCGACCTTGGCGCGCTGGACGCGCTCCAGTCCGAGGAGCTTCCTCTGGACCTCCGCGGAGATCGATCGCGACATCGGACAGTTGGGCGACGTCAGGGTCATGCGCACGCTGACGTCGTACCCGCCTCCGGCCGGGGCGCCCTCGCGGACATCGATGTCGTAGACGAGACCAAGATCCACGATGTTCACCGGGATCTCGGGATCCTCGCAGGTGCGCAACGCGGAAACTACGTCTTCTTTGGTCAGCGCCATGTTGGAAAGTTGAATTCGAACGGCAGGACTGTCAATTCAACGACCGGCCGGAGCGAGGCGGTCAAGCAAACTCTGTGCAATCCGCCGAAAGACCTGTGCGGCCGGGCCCGCGGGCGCGCCCACGACCACGGGCTTGCCGGCGTCGCCGCCCTCCCTGATCTCCTCCAGGAAAGGGACTTCGCCGAGAAAGACGGTGCCGAGCTCCGCCGCAAGCCTGCTGCCGCCCCCGGAACCGAAGAGAAGATGGCGTTGCCCCCCGGCGTCGACGAAACAGCTCATGTTTTCCGCCACGCCCAGC
>PMKA01000163.1:0-4071 GCA_003157575.1 Opitutia bacterium | reverse complement strand
GATCATCGGGCCGCGCCAGATCACCGGCGTGTCGGGATCGATCAGAAAGCCCATCGACATGACCTTCACCCCGTGCTTCTCCATCGGCACGAGCTTCGCGTCGGCGCCTTCGCCGGCGATCTCCGGCCGCCCGTCGAGCCCGATCATCAACGGCACGGACGGACCGTAGATGTCGCAGTCCATCAACCCGACGCGGATTCCGGGGCGGCCCTGCTCCGCGAGCACCTGCGCGAGCGCGCACGCGAGGTTGACCGCAAACGTGGATTTGCCGACGCCCCCCTTGCCGCTGGCGATGGCGACCGCGTGTTTTATGGGGCGGTCCTCGCCGTCGTTGGCCGCCGCCGGGCCGGTGGGCGCCGCGGCCGGCGCCCGGGGAGCGGCGACCGAGATCTCGACAACGGCGTCCCTGACCCCGGGAAGCGAGCGCAGGACCCGGTCCACATCCGCCTTGATCGTCGCGGGCACGTGCGGGTCGGACGTTGTCAGCGCGAGTGAGACCGTCGCCGTGCCCTCCGCAAGGGACGCCGAGCGCACAAGACCGAACGACACGATATCGCGGCTGAAGCCGGGATATTTGACCTGCTTGAGTGCCTCCTTGATCGCTTCGGGTGTCACGGTATGATGTTGCTGGGAGCGCAGCCCGCGCGCAAACACACGCGCCGGGCGCAGACTGCCAGGGGCGGAATTACGTTGTGCAGGCGGCCTGGTCTGTAAATAAGAAACTGGCCCCGCTTCGGCGCGGCAAATCCAAACAATCTTCCCATGCGAATCCGTCTATTTTCACTTTGTCTGCTTCCGTTTGCGGGCGCCCTGCCGGCGCTTGCTGACAGCGCCGCGCACTCCGGCGATGTCGTCATTTCCGCCGACCGGAACGTGATGTCGGTGAAGGTCACCGCGTCCACGCCCGAGTTGGAGACTCTTGCCCGGAGGGCGTTCAGCGCTCACGGGGCCTACCGCCTGGTGTCCGGCGACGGGGCGTACGATTTCAACTTCACACTGGTTGCGCCGACGCAGGTGCGCCTGGAGATCAAGCGCGGCTCGGCCGGGCTGCCCGTGTTCAGCGAGACGGTCGGAGGCCTCAGCGCCCGCAACGCCCTTCTGCGGGCCGCCGACGTTGCCGTCGTGCACACGAGCAAGCAGGGCCGCGGGTTCTTCGCGGGCAAGCTCGCGTTCGTCAACGATCGCGGCTCCGGGATGGAGATCATGACTTCCGATTTGTTCGGCGGGGAGGTGACGGGCTGGCCCGGGGTGAGCCGGCAGATCATTTCGCCGCGCTGGTCGCCGGACGGCCGGCAGCTGATCTTCACCAGCTATCGCGGCGGATTTCCCGACATCTATGTGCTCGATCTTGCCTCGCGCACGCCGAAGCTTCTTGTCAGCGTGCAGGGAACCAACACCGGCGGGCACTTCAGTCCGGACGGCGGGCGGATCGCCATGGTCCTGAGCGGCGAGGGGAACTCGGAGATCTACGTGAGCAACTCCCAGGGGCGGATGATCTCGCGGCTGACCCGCAACACGATGGTCAAGGCGGGACCGTGCTGGTCGCCGGACGGCACCCGGCTGGTCTTCACCTCGGAACCGGGACCGCAGCTGTACGTCATGCCGGCGTCCGTCGGCGCGAGTCCGCAGCGGATTGCCTCGGGCCTCAGCCGCTATTGCGCCGAACCGGACTGGTGCCGGTGGGACCCGAGCAAGATCGCCTTTACGGCGGCGGTGGGCCGCGGTTACCAGATCGCCGTCTACGATTTTTCGAGCGGACACGCGGAGGTTGTCTCGCAGGCGGCGTTGGACGCCATCGAGCCCTGCTGGCTGGCCGACGGCCGCCATCTCATCTACACGGCCCGGGAATCGGGCAGGCGCCGGCTCGTGATCCTCGACACCGAGACGAAACGCGCGACGCCCATCAGCCGCGCGGACCTGGGCGAATGCTCGCAGGCAAGCTACTGGATACAGTGAGCTGACGTTGGAAGCCTGCCCGGGGCGTTGGAGAATTTGCGGGTGAGGGCGGTTTCATGAAGAGCGTGATGCCCGCCTTCGCCAAGGCTGTGGCGCGGCACTTTTGTTTCGGTTTCCGAAAAAAAGTGGTGCCGGGAGCGGGAGTCGAACCGAGCTCGGCCCAACAACAGAAAAAGTGGAGATTCAAGATCAGGTGGTTACGTCTTGCCTCCGGCGGGCATGTTGATTGATAAGTAAGTCGTTTTATGCCCAATAGGGCTAAAACAATATGGAAACAAATCTCAGAACGCTTGGGCCGAACGAGGCCAAAGTCGTCCTGTCTCTCCGGGAGCAGGAGCGCACGACTGTACGCGCAGCAGAGATTATCGAAATGCTGGGCCGTGAACAGACGGCGCGAAAAGTGATTCGCAATCTGATCCGCAAAGGCTGGCTCACCCGCTTGGTTGGCGGCCGATATCTGTTCCTACCGCCCGAGCGCGGCCCGGAAAACTTAGGAGAGAACAATGCCCTGGCGCTTGCTTCCACCGTCGTCGAACCATCCTACGTCGGTTGGTGGGCGGCGGCCTCCTACCATGGATTTACGACGCAAAAGCCCGTGACGATTTCGGTTGCCGTCCGCCGGCAACAGTTGCCACGAACCATTGAGGGAAACGAAATTCGTTTCGTGCAGGTGATCGGACGAAAGTTTTTCGGCTTCCAGTCTTACGATCTCTTCGGTCGCAAGGCGGTCCTCGCCACGCCAGCCAAGACGCTGGTCGATTGTGTGGACCGGCCCGATCTGGCCGGTGGTCCCTCGGAAGTGACGCGGATCGTTTTCGGCGCTTCCCGCGACACCGATCCGCAGGAGACTGTCGAGACAGCGCTACGCATGCAGTCCACGGCCTTGCTTCAGCGGCTCGGCTTCCTCTCGGACCTTATTGGCTGGCGGTTGCCCGATGCCGAGAGGGTGCGGATGCGATCAGCAATTGCCCCATCGAGGCGGGCAACGTTTGGGCGTGCGCAACGCCGGGAGGGCGACATCGGCTATGTCGCGGCCTGGGGGCTCCTGGTGCATGCGGCCAGGTCCGACTTGCTGACCGACGTGCCTCGGACAAAAACCAAGAAGAGTCGTTGATGCTAACGACCCAACAGCTTCGTCAGGCAGCCGCCCTTTCCGGTGCGCGCGACATCACCCATATCGAAATCGACGTGGGCCTCCCTCATCTGCTTCAGCTTTTTCAGGGAAAGGGCCTGACCGACCATCTCGCCTTCAAAGGCGGCACGTTCCTGCGCAAGATGATTTTCGGGCCACGCGGCCGTTTGTCCACGGATTTGGATTTTACGTGCCGCACTGGTATTCCGCTGGATGACCTTATGCTCGGGCTGCTGGACGCCCTGGGTCAGCCCTACCACGGGCTTACCTTTCGCTTCGACAGGAACAAGGACTGGTATCTCACCGAGGAGGGCTGCGCGGCAAACCCCGTGCTCGCCCATCCGGGCAATCCGACCGGCGTCAAAATCAAGATTCAAGTAAGCACCCGGGCGCGGCCGATCCGGCCGGTCGCACCGGCGCCGCAAGTCGAACAAAGTTATTTCCGGCACCTGCCATTCGCCCCGGCTGCGATTCCGAGCCTGGCGGTGGAGGAAGTGATCGCCGAGAAGATTCGCGCGGCCAGCCAGCGCTCGAAGATCCGCGACCTCTATGACCTGTCGGAGATCGCACGCCGCCCGCTCCAGAAGGAGCTCATCCGTTCGCTTGCGGTGCTCAAGCTTTGGGAAAGCGGAGGTCCTGGACTGGACTTCGCGAGCTTCTGCGCGCGGATTGAGGGCGGAGGCGGTTACGATGTGAGGGACTTGAAGAACCTGCTCCGTAAAGATCAAAGTCCCGATCTGGGGGTGCTGATCGCGCGGGTGATCGAAGGCTTCCATTTTCTGGGCCAACTCACCGAGGCCGAACGGACGCTCGCAAACGATTCGACGCAGCGCAATCGAGGGGCGGCCGAAACGCTCAAGGCCGCACTCGCCACCGCCTGAACGCCTGCATCGTGATGCGCGAGTAACGCCCGCCTTCGCAGAGGCTGCGGCGTGGCACTTTTGTTTCGGCTTCCGAAAAAAGAGTGGTGCCAGGAGCGGGAT
>PMKA01000355.1 GCA_003157575.1 Opitutia bacterium | reverse complement strand
GGAGCCGTCGACGATGGCCTGCACCGGGGCGGCGCGTCCGGCTTCGAGCAGGCGGGCGAACTCCGGGGGGATCACAAGCGCGAGGGAGGCATCGCGGTTGTCGATGGCGTGCTCAAGCGCGCCGTAGTCCTCGATCGCGCCGCGGAAGTCAAAATAGCGCGACGCGGTGAAGCGCGCCAGCAGGTCGCGGCTCTGCGGCGTTGCACTCTGGTCCCAAACCACGAACGGAACATGGTCGACATCGAGCGTCAGCGCATAGCCGAACATGAGCAGCATGAGCATCGGGATTCCGAGCGCCAGCAGGAGGCTGCGGGGATCGCGACGCACATGGATGGCCTCCTTTCGGGCCACGGCCCAGAAACGCCGGAGATTCATCGGCGGACCTCCGTCTGCGGCGTTCCGGCCCGGTCGCGCGCCTCGATGAGCGAAACGAACACATCCTCCAGCGTCGGGACGATGCTCTCCACCTTTGCATCGCGGAACCCCGCGCCGGCAAGGGCGGACTGGACGGCCTGGATGGCGGGCGGGGCGTCGGCGCCACGGGCGACCGCATGCAATCCCCTGCCAAACAGCGCGGCCTCCTTGATCTCCGGCAGGCGTTCCACGAGTTCCATGGCCTCGTTGGGCCGCTCGCACTCGATTTCAAGCACCGCCTCCTGCATGTGCGCCGTCTTCAGCTCGCGGGGCGTGCCGAGGGCGATCAGCTCACCGCGGTAGATGACGCCCAGCCGGTCGCAGTATTCCGACTCCTCCATGTAGTGGGTCGTGACGAAGACGGTTACGCCGTTCCCGGAAAGCTCGTAGATGAGGTCCCAGAACTGCCGGCGGCTGTTGGGGTCGACGCCTGAGGTCGGTTCATCGAGAAACAGGATGGACGGCTCGTGCAGCACGGCGCAGCCGAGCGCGAGGCGCTGTTTCCATCCGCCGGAGAGATCGGCGGCGAGTGCGTTGCGGTGCTCCAGCAGGCCGGCCATCTTCAGCACCCAGTCCTTGCGCGCGGCCTTGCGGTCCCGGGGCAGCCGGTAGATGCCGCTGTAGAAATCGATGTTCTCCTCGACGGTGAGCTCATCGTAGAGCGAGAACTTCTGGCTCATGTAGCCGATCCGCGTCTTGATCTTCTCAGCCTCGTGCACGATGTCGAATCCGGCCACCCGGCCGCCGCCGGACGTTGGGGCGAGCAGGCCGCATAGCATCCGGATCGTGGTCGATTTTCCCGCCCCGTTCGGACCGAGGAAGCCGAAGATCTCGCCGCGGCGCACGGCGAACGAGATGCCGGCGACAGCCACAAAGGAGCCGAAATGTTTCGCGAGGTTCTGCACCTCGACGACGGTTTCTGCGGAAGACTTTGGTTCAGCGCGCATCGCGGGCGGGTTCAGCGCGGACCGGGTTGCCGGGCGAGCACGGAAACGAAGACGTCTTCGAGCGACGGTTCGACCGTGCGAATGGCGAGCGGCTCGAAGCCGGCGCTGGCCACGAGCTGGCGGATGCGTGCGGCGGCCGCCTCCGGGTCGCGCGCGGCGACGTGCACGCGGTCGCCGAAAAGGCCGACGGACGCGCCGGCCAGTTGTTCGCGCAGGAGCGAGGCGGTGCGGCGGGGCGCGGGGGTGCGGACTTCGAGGAGCGCTCCCGGCATCATCGCCTTGACCTCGNNCCAGAAATCGCGGCGCGAGACGGGGTCGACGCCGTTCGTCGGCTCGTCGAGGAACAGCACTCGCGGCGTGTGGATGAGCGCGCAGGCGAGGCCGAGTTTTTGCTTCATGCCGCCCGAGAGGTTTCCCGCCAGGCGTTGCCTGAACGGCGTCAGATTGCTGAAGCCCAGAAGGCGGTCGGTCCGCGCCGCCAGCTCCGCTCGCGGGACGCCATAGATGTCGGCGTAGAACGCGAGGTTCTCCATCACCGTCAGGTCGGGATAAAGGCCGAAGCGCTGGCTCATGTAGCCGATCTGGTCCTTGAGGTGTTCCGCCTGGCGGACGACATCGCATCCGGCAACCTCGGCTGCGCCTCCGGTGGGAGGCAGGATGCCCGTGAGCATCCGGATGGTGGTGGTCTTGCCGGCGCCATCCGGACCGACGAGGCCAAAGATCTCGCCGTCGGCGACGTCGAGATCGAGGCCGTCGACGGCGACGAGTTTCCCGAAGGCGCGTCGGAGACCACGGGAACGGATGGCGGACATGGCGGGAGGCTGAAGGGCTGAAAGGCTGAAGGGCGAAGGACGAAGAGGCTGAAGGACTGAAAGGCGGAATGGGAAAGGAATTCGCAGCGGTCTTGGCTGCCTGGACTTCAGCTCTTCAGTTTTTCAGTCTTTCATCCTTTTCTCAATTACGGCGTCGGCCGGCATGCCCGGTTTCAACTCGTCGTTGGGATTGGGCAGATCGATCTTGATACGGAAGACGAGCTTCACCCGCTCCTTGGCGGTCTGGACGGTTTTCGGTGTGAATTCGGCCTCGGAGGCGATGAATCCGATGGTGCCCTCGTATGTCTTGCCCGGAAACGTATCGGTGTGCACGGCGACCTTCTGGCCCAGGCGGACGCGGCCGAGATCCGTCTGGTTGACGTAGGCGCGGACCCAGACGTGCGCGATGTCGGCCACGGTGACGACGGGGGTTCCGGGGGAGACGTATTCGCCCGGTTCGATGTCTTTTGAGAGCACGACGCCATCCAGCGGCGAGACCAGGCGCGTGTTCTCGATTTGAGTCTCGGCGAGTGCGACGGCGGCGCGCGCCTGGTCAACCCGGGAGCGGCCCTGGGAAACGTCCTCGATGCGCGGGCCCGCCTGCACGAGCTTGAGGCGCTCGGCGGCCTCGACGGAGCGGGCCTCGGCGACGTTGAGCTCCGCCTGCGAAGCCTCGAACTCGCGGTCTGCGATCGCGTCCTTGCCGCGCAGCTCCTTTTGACGGGCGAAGTCCAGACGCAGGCGGTCGCGATCGGCCTCGACGCTATGCAGGGTTGCTTCAGCGGCGGCGATTTCCTGCGGACGGGAACCGGCCTGCAAAGCGGCGTAGGCGGCCTCGGCCCCGGCAAGCTCAGCCCGGTACAGGGCGAGCTGTTGCTGCTGTTCAGTGCTGTCGAGCCGTGCAACAAGCTGGCCGGAGCGGACGCGGTCGCCCTCGGTGACGAGGCGTTCAATCACGCGGCCCGGCACCTTGAATCCGAGCTGGGCCTCATTCACCTCTATGTTGCCCGAGAGCGTGAGGCTGCCGGAGCCGTCGCGGCCGGAGCATGCGCCCAGGAAAAGGGCTGCGGAAAGGCAGACGGCGGAAGCGGGCCGGAAACTTCGAGGGAGGCGGGCGGAGCGCGCCCGGCGTTCAGATAGGACGGTGTTTTTCACAGGAGCCAAGGTGTTTGTCATAATCCTTCCGGCCGGCGGGCGAGAGCAGTCCACCGAAAAAGAGATGGATGGCACGCTCGAGCGTCTGGCGCGGCGTGAGTTGGGTGCGTTCGAGGACGGCGGGATGGACCAGGCCGCGGATGGCCTGAAGCCAGAATTCCACGGCGAAGGCCGGATCGATCTCCGGGCGGACCTTGCCCTCCGCCAGCCCGGCCCGGATCAGGCGGCCGAAAACGTAGGGAATGTTGCGCTGCCGGAGATCGTCGATCTTCTGGTAGAGCTGCGGTGCGAAGCGCTGGAGGTCATGCAGCGTGCCCGGACTGGCGAGCGAGAGATTTGAACCGACGACATCGATCACCGCGCACAGTTTCCGTGTGAAATCGAGATGCGGATCGATCAGGACCGCGTCCATCCGGTCGCGGATGGCCTGTCCGATCTCGTCGATGATCGCGCCGATGAGCTCGTCCTTGCTGCGGAAATGGCTGTAGAGCGTCTTTTTGCTCATGCCGAGCTCATGGGCCAGTTCGTCCATCGTCAGGGCGCTGTAGCCGGAGGAGAGGAGGCGGGCGCGGGCGGCCCTGCGGATCCGTGCGACGGGGATCAGTGCGGCGGGCGTGGTGGAATCGGGAGCTGGCCTTGTCATGCAAAAACCAAGGAAACTGTATACGTATTTTGAGTTTCCGCGCAAGACAGTTCTCAATTTCGACGGAAAGGACGCGATGGCGCCGGGGCGCAAAAAAGCCGGGCGCATGGCCCGGCTTCGTGGGAGTCTGGAGGGGGTGACTAGCGCCGGAACCCCCGGTCGCGGTCGCCGCCCCTGCGATCGCCGCGTTCCCCGCCAAAACCACCCCTGCGTTCGCCGCCGAATCCGCCCCTTCGTTCGCCGCCGCCGTCGAACTGGCGCGGGGCGCGTTCCTCCCTGGGCCGGGCCTCGTTGACGGTGAGATTCCGGTTGTCCATGGCGAAGCCGTTGAATTTCTCGATCGCGGCCTGCGCCTCGGCGGGGGTCGACATCTCAACGAATGCGAACCCGCGGGAACGTCCCGTGAATTTGTCGAGGATCAGGTCGACGCTGGCGACGGCGCCAGCCTGGCTGAAGAGGTCCTGAAGGTCCTGGGCGGTGGAGGCAAAGGGCAGGTTGCCCACGTACAGTTTGGTGCTCATGGATTGTAGCCGGGGAAGGCTGCTTGATCTGATCTTCTGCCCGTTCCCGACCAT
>PMKA01000378.1 GCA_003157575.1 Opitutia bacterium | reverse complement strand
GCGATTCCTCCTGGCACCAGACGACAGTTGCCGCGGCGTATTTGTCGACGAGTTCCGCGAGGCGGTTGCGGTTGAGCGGGTAGATCTGTTCCACGCGGACAAGCGCGGCATCGGAAATCTGGTTCTTCTCGCGGTAGTCGAGGAGATCATAGTACACCTTGCCGGAGCAGAGGATAAGCCGTTCCACCTGTTCCGGTCGGGCAGGCGGGATGGATCCCGGAGCCTCCGGAGCGGACCAGACGGGGTCGTCGATGATCTCCTGGAAATGACCGGAGGTGAATTCCCCGGTTCGCGATGTTGCGCGGGGGTGGCGGAGAAGGCTCTTGGGGGACATCACGACGAGCGGCTTGCGGAATTCGCGGCGCATCTGCCGGCGAAGGGCGTGGAAGTATTGGGCGGGGGTGGTGAGATTGCACACCTGCCAGTTCCCCTCGGCGCTGAGCTGAAGGAAGCGCTCGAGGCGCGCGGAAGAGTGCTCCGGTCCCTGGCCCTCGTAGCCGTGGGGGAGGAGAAGCACGAGGCTGCTCACGCGCTGCCATTTCGACTCGGAGCAGCAGATGAACTGGTCGATGATCGTCTGCGCGCCGTTGGCGAAGTCGCCGAACTGGGCCTCCCAGAGGCAGAGCATATTGGGATCGTCAAGGCTGTATCCGTAGTCGAATCCAAGGACGCCGGCCTCGGAAAGCGGCGAATTGTGGACGCAGAATCCGGCCTGCTTCGGATCGAGATTGGCGAGTGGCACAAAGCGCTCCCGGGTGTCGATGTCGAAGAGCACCGCGTGGCGCTGGCTGAACGTGCCGCGCTCGCTGTCCTGCCCGGACAGGCGCACGGGCGTGCCCTCCAGCATCAAGGTGCCGAAGGCGAGGGCCTCACCGTAGGACCAGTCAATCGGACCGCCCTCCTTCGCGGCCTGGGCGCGCACGTCGATCATGCGCCTGATCTTCGGGTTGAGCTTGAAGCTGGCGGGAATGCGGGTCAGGCCGCGCGCGCATGCGTCGAGCAACCCCTGCGGCACGGCGGTTGTTGCCGGCGCAAAGAACGCGGCGTGCTGGAAGACTGCGGTGGATCCCTCGAAACGCTTCACATCGTCGATCTGCCGGTCGAGCTTCTTTCGCGCCTGGACGAGCGCCTCCTCCAGCACCGCAGTATACTCGGTTTTGATGGCGTCGGACTCCGCGGCGGTGATCGTGCCTTCAGCGATCAGTTTCCGGCTGAGAATCGCCGACGGGGGCGGGTGGGAGGCGATTGTGCGATAGAGCAGGGGCTGTGTGAACGCGGGCTCGTCCGACTCGTTGTGGCCGTGGCGGCGGTAACAAAACATGTCGACCACGACGTCGCGCCGGAACCGCTGCCGGAAGTCGAGGGCAAGGGCCGCGACGTGGCAGACGGCCTCCGGGTCGTCGCCGTTCACATGAAAGATCGGCGCCTCGATCATCTTTGCGATGTCCGTGCAGTAGAGACTGGAGCGTGCCTCGGCGGGAAGCGTGGTGAAGCCGATCTGGTTGNNCGGTAGCCGGGCAGCTGGGAATAGTTCAGCACCTCTGCGACGGTGCCCTGGCCGGCAAAGGCGGCGTCTCCGTGGAGGAGCAGCGGCAGAATGCGCCTGCGTTCGGTGTCGCCCCTCAGGCGCTGGCGGGCGCGAACCTTGCCCTCCACGACCGGATTCACCGCCTCGAGATGCGAAGGATTCGCGGCGAGACGGACTTCGACTTTGCGGCCGGAAGTCGTGTCGAGCACCGCCTCGTAGCCGAGGTGGTATTTGACGTCGCCGTCGCCTTCGACCGTGTCAGGAACAAAGTTCTCGGCGAATTCCTCAAAGATGAACTGGAATGATTTCTGGAGGAGGTTGGCGAGGACGTTGAGGCGGCCGCGGTGCGCCATGCCCATGACGATCTCGTCGATGCCGAGCCCGGCGCAATGTTCCACGATGGTGTCGAGCGCAGGGATGAGGGTTTCGCCGCCCTCGAGTGAGAAGCGCTTCTGGCCGACGTACTTTGTCTGCAGGAAATGCTCGAAGACCTCGGCCTTGTGGAGACGGCGGAGGATGCGGATCTTTTTATCCCTGGGAAGATCGGGCTGGTTGCGCCGCGGCTCCATTGCGTTTTGCAGCCAGCGCCGGATCTCGGTGTCCTGGATATGCAGATACTCGACGCCGATGTGGCCGCAGTAGGTCTGTTTGAGGCCGTCGATGAGGTCGGCAAGGCGCATCTGGCCCCCATCGAGGTAATGGCCTACGTCGAAGAAAGTATTGAGGTCGGATTCGGCGAGGCCGAACTCGCCGAGCGACAGGCGGGGGGAAGGCGGCGGCGGATCGCCGAGCGGGTCGAGATGGGCCTGGATGTGGCCGATCGCGCGGTAGTGGTAGATGAGGCTGTGAACCTGCGATTGCTTGAGGCTGTCGATCAGCGCCGGAGCGGCGGAGGCGGATCCCGCAAGAACGGGGGTCTGTCCGTTGAGGCCGAGGGTGAAGCCCTGGAAGAACGCGCGCCAGGTGGGATCGACGGAGTCGGGGCGTTCGATCCACCGGCGGTAGTATTCCTCGATCAGGTCGACATTGGCGCGGGTCGGAAGGGTGGCGGCGATCATGGGTGGAGCCGGGACGTGTCCGGGCATTTCAGGGAGCATATCCGTTTTGTCCGCAGACTCAGGGAAAAACGACGGATCGAAGCCCGGCTTATCATGCTGCGCAGCGCCATCAATGGAGCTGATAGGGTAGGCCCCATCCCCTGTCGGTCCCCGGAATATCTTCGCGCCGATCAAATCGGCAGGCGCACGACGAACCGGGCGCCTTCGCCGGGCCTGCTGTGCACGTCGATCTGACCGCGATGGGCATCGACGATCGATTTGACGATTGCCAGTCCGAGGCCGGTATGGTCCTGCGTCGCGGTGCGGGCCTTGTCGACGCGGTAGAACCGTTCGAAGATATGGGAAAGATCTTCCGCGGCGATGCCGATTCCGGTGTCGGCCACGGTCAGGACCGCACACCCGCCCTCCTGGAAAGTCCGAAGCTCGACGTCCCCATCCTCCCGGTTGTATTCGATGGCGTTTACAAGGAGGTTCACGGCAACCTGCCTGAGCCGGTCCGCATCGCCGGTCAGACAGGCGCGGGAGAGGTCGGCGCGGATTGCCACCCTTCGTTTCTTGGCAATCGGCTTGACTAGTTCCAGCCCGGAGCGGACGGCTTGAGCAAGGTCGACAGGCGTGCGTTTGAAGCCGGCCTGGCCCGCGTCGAAGCGGGCGAGCTCGAGCAGCGACTCCGCGAGCCGCCTCATCTGTTGCGCCGTCCCGAGGCAGGTCTCGATGGTTTCGCGGTAGTCTGCTGCGCTTCGCTCCCTCGACAGGGCGACCTGTGCCTCGGAGATCATGACAGTCAGCGGCGTCCGGAGTTCGTGCGAGGCATCCGACGTGAAGCGCTTCTGCTCGATGAAAGCGGATTCCAGCCTGGCGAATGTCGAATTGAGCACATCGGCCAGCCGGCCCAGCTCGCTCTCGGGGTCGGCGGCGGGAATACGCTCGGACAGGTTACCCGCGGAGATTCGGCAGGCCGCAGCGCTCATCCGCTCGATCGGACGCATGGCGCGCGTCGCCACCCACCACCCGCCGCCGAGTCCGGTGGTGGTGACAAGGACTCCGATCAGGGTCAGGACTCCGGCATACCGGGCCATCTCCCGTTCGTAGGCGGCGAGGGGAATGCCCGTGAGGAGGCAGTCGCCGCGCTCCGTGAATGCGTACATCTCGCGGAATCCCCCGCGGGTGAGGGGAAGGATGCGCGACGTCGCCTGAATCGGCCGGGAAAGCTGGTCGGGCGCTTTGTCAGAGTGGAGGATCTCAGTTCCGCCAGCCGCCCAAACAACGTAATAGTAGTCTGGATCATCAGTCTCCTCAAAGAGCGCCAGCGTTGCATTCGACAGGCGTTTGATCGCCTTGCTGGGCAGATCAGGCGGCGGTCCATTCTGACCTGGCGGGTGCGGAGGCGGCTGCATGCCGTCGCCGGGTGGACGGGTATCCCCACGCAGAACGTCTCCCATGTCCCATTCCGGCTTTGGGGAAGGAGGGATCAGGTCGCGGCGCTCCTCCACCGGGGGCAGGCCTGGCTCCCCGGGCGGGCCGCCCGTCCCGCGCCAGTCGTCTGTGATGGCGGCCAGCCTGCGGTTGAGCGCATCGTCGATGCGGCGCAACCGGTCGAGGCGCATGAGCTGGTAGGTGGTCGCGCCAAAACCGACCAGGATGGCGAGCAGCAGAAGCGCGATCCAGGCGAGCAGCCGCCAGCGGAGCGATTTTGTGATCATGCCCAGGGGCGGCTCTCTATGCAGTAACCCTGGCCGAAGTGATCCAAGGGTGTCCGGTATTG
>PMKA01000081.1 GCA_003157575.1 Opitutia bacterium | reverse complement strand
GTGCCGATGTTGGCCATGATCAGCGTGAGCAGGGCGACCCCGCCAAGGCCGGTATGGGCGCCGGGCCAGAACCCCTTTCCGACTGCGAGCCAGCCCTCGTTGACGTTGCCCGTCTTCATCGCCCAGATCGCCGCAGGGATGTAGACCAGGTTGAAGAAACAGAAAAAGAGGGTGATCTTCTCAAAAGTCCAGTACCGGCCGGTGACGACGATGACCGTCATCAGGATTGTCACGCCGATGAACGTCACCCATTCGGGGATGTTGAAGAGCCTCATGGCCTGCGTCATGCCGATGTATTCGGTCACCAGCGTAAGCCAGTTTATCACCGCGAGATCGAAGATGGAGAACCATCCCCAGAACTTGCCGAATCCGTCGAAGATGGCCTCGGCGTGACCGCGTTTCGTCACCGCTCCCAGGCGCACGGTCATCTCCTGGACGTAATACGCCATCGGCACCAGAATGATGAACGCCCAGAGGAGGCTGAACCCGGTCTTCGAGCCGGTCTGTGCGTAGGTGGAGATGCCGCCCGCATCGTTGTCGGCGACCATCGTGATGATGCCGGGTCCGAGGGCGGCCAGCAAGAGCAGGGTCCGGCGACGGACGCGCCGGATTGAATGGATGGTCTTGCTGATCCAAAACACGGGGCCGGATCTTCAGGGTCAGCCGACACCAGCGGCAAGTCATTACTGCTGTGGGACGTGTTTCGCGTGCATCTTTCGATTCCGACGATTCAGGAAGCCTCCCCAAGCGCCCGGATTTTTCCTGGCGCGGCATGGCTGCAGCGGGCGCCACGGGTTCAGCAGTGCGAGGACGAAGGCCGGTGCGCCGCCAGAACGCTGGCCTCAAGATCCAGGAGGGTTCGCACAAAGTCCTCGGCCGTGGGCGCAGACAGGAGCGCCTCGCAGTTAGCAGGGTCTTTGATGATCCGGCAGAGGACGCTGACCACCTGAAGATAACCGCCGGTGTTGGATCTCGGCGTGCCCATGGCGAAGATCAGGCGGATGGTCTCGTGACCGTTCTCGAAATAAATGCCCGCTTTGCTCCGGCCGACGGCCATGACGATCCCGTTCACGTGTTCGGTGCGGGCGTGTGGGATTGCGATTCCATTGCCCAGACACGTCGTGTCGACGTGTTCCCGCGCGAGCAGTTCATCAAAGAAGCCCGGAAAATCCGTGACCTCCGGATTGCCGTCGAGGAGACGTGCAACCTCGTGGAGCGCGGCGGCGTGCTCGGTGCTTTGCACGGCCAGCGTGATGCGCGCGGGAATGAGCAATGAGGCGAGGGGACCTGCCATGAGCGTGGGTCTCGGAAAATCAGCGCCGAGAAGACCCCCATGGCCGGGTCAACGCAAGGCCCGAATAGGCTGCGTGCCGGACTTGGGTGCATCCGCCGGCTGACGGCGGGCAGGCTGGCGAAGCTCCGCCGCAATGGCGCGAGCAAGTCTGCGCTGCATTCGGCGAACTTCCCGAATTTCAGTCAAGCGGGATTTGCGCTTTCCGACGGCCTCCCTGCCAGAAACAGAATTGAATGGCGGGCGGCGATCCATCAGCCTAAACCGCAGCTCACGATGGACCTGGAGTTACCTTTGTGCATTGACGGACTTACCGACATGGGCGTGCGCCGTCTGAACAATGAGGACGCCTGGTGGATCGGCGAACTGGGAGGAGCCCATTGTTTGATGGAGCCCGGTCCAGGTCCGTTGCACGTCTTCCCGCGCCCGGGCGGCGCGCCCGCGCTCCTGCTCGTCAGCGACGGAGTGGGCGGCGCCAATGCGGGCGAGGTGGCGAGCCAGATGGCGGTCAGCTTCATTTCAAGCGAGCTCAGCCGTGCCCCTGCATCCCTTGGAGACGGACCGGCGGCCCGCCGGGCGGTCATGGCGGCTTTGCACGGGGCCAACACCGCGATCAAGAACAAGGCGGCGGCGCCGGAGTTCGACGGCATGGGGGCGACCGTTTCGCTGCTTTGTTTCGCGGGCGGGATGGAAGCGTGCTGGGGTCAGGTGGGTGACAGCCGGATCTACGTTTCCCGCGCGGGAAGGTTGCGCCAGATTAGCCGCGATCATTCGCCGGTGGGCCGATTGCGCCAGGAGGGGAGGATCAGCGAGGCCGAGGCGCGACGGCACCCGCTGCGCAACCAGATCGACCAGAGCCTCGGCGACCCGAGCGATCATTTCCAGCCCGATTCAGGGATCGAGAAAATCCAGCCGGGCGATGTGTATTTGCTATGTTCCGACGGCTTGTGTGACGGGTTGTGGGACCGGGAGATCGAGAAGATTCTGGAGGGAGTCCGCACCATGGCGGACGTCCGGCCGGCCGTGCAGTTGCTTGTCGGCTCCGCCAAGAAGGCCTCCGGCCGGGACAACATCACAGCAGTCCTGGCTCTGGTAGGAGGCGCTGCGCCGCCGCCGACGACGATGGGTGCAAGGCTGCTGAGGAGGGTGCGCGGCATGATTCGGCGCCCGAGGCGGGAACCGCCTGCTCCGTAAGGGCCGGCTGCCGGAAACGGAAGATGATCTCGCGCAGATAATGCCCGGTCGCTTGTCTTTCGGCGGTTGCATGGAAATGATGCAGGCTATTGGCGGGATGACCTTTACGACTGTGCTGATCGAGCAGCCTGTCGGACTTCGGGGCCTCCAGGCTGCTCCTCGGTTGTCCAGTTGGTCAAAAGACTATCTTCCGGTGGGTTACCGTCGCGGGGACCGGTTTGAGGAGATTTGCGTTGAGTCGCCGCCGCAGGCGGGGTGAGATTTCGTATCCATGGTCGACGAAGACACGTCTCGGCGCGATGCAACAGCTGCCCCGGCTGAAGGGTATC
>PMKA01000183.1 GCA_003157575.1 Opitutia bacterium | reverse complement strand
GCCGTCCGTCCGGCGCGCCATCCGCTTCAACACGATCGACACGGCGATGGCGCTGGCGATCGCGTTCTTCATCAACGCGGGCATCCTTGTGCTTGCGGCGACCGTGTTCTACGGGAAGAGCGGCGTCGCGGTGCCGGGCGGCGGGATGGTCGTGTTCAGCCCCGACAGCGACTGGATACGCATCGCGCACCTGACGCTGGCGCCGCTGCTGGGAACGAGTCTGGCCGCCACACTGTTCGCCGTGGCGCTCCTGGCGAGCGGGCAGAGCAGCACGATCACCGGCACGATCGCGGGGCAGGTGGTGATGGAAGGGTTCATGCAGTGGCGCATCCGCCCGTGGGTCCGGCGCCTGATCACCCGGATGCTCGCCGTCATCCCGGCGGTCCTTATCATAAGCGTCCGCGGCAACGGAAGCGTGACCGATCTGGTCAACCTGAGCCAGGTCGTGCTCTGCCTGGAGCTGCCCTTCGCGCTGTTCCCTCTTTTGCAGTTCACAAGCTCCCGCAAGCGCATGGGGCGTTGGCGGAACGGCTGGTTCCTGTTGATTACCGGTTGGGGAAGTGCAATCCTGATCACCGCAATGGACCTCTACACGCTGCCCGACGCGCTCAGGGAAGCCTGGGCGGTCATCGCCGGCCGCTGACGGGGAGAATACCGAAATGTACGACAAGATTCTAGTCACCCTTGATGCCACCCCGACGGACCGGGCGATCATCGACCACATCAAGGACCTTGCCGCCGTCATGAAGAGCCGCGTCGTCCTTCTTCACGTCGCCGACGGCTGGGCTGCGCGGACGTTTGGTCCGGACGCAGTCAGCCCGGAGGTCACGGATGACCAGGCCTACCTTGAAAAAATTCGCGGGGAGTTCCAGTCGGCCGGCATCGCGACCGAGGTGGAGCTGGCCTTCGGCGATCCGGGCAGGGAGATTCTCAAATGGATCGACAGGAACGGATGCGACCTTGTGGCCATGAGCACCCATGGTCATGGGTTCATCGGCGATTTGTTTTTCGGGTCCACTGCGAGGAACGTCCGGCACAACGCCACGGTCCCGGTGCTGCTGCTGTGTGCGAAAAAATGACGTCAGGCCTGCTGCACGCCGGGAAGATGGAGCGTTTTGCCGCCAGATCGCCCCCGGTTTCCACCCCGACGGTTAACTTTGACAGCGGGCGGGCCGGAGCTTACGTATTGCTGTGCAGGCTCTGACACCCCCAACCCCGAACAAAACATGGCCAAAAAGAAAAGCCCGAAGATCAAGAAGAGCGTGAAGAAGCCGGTTAAGAAGCTGGTTAAGAAACCGGTCAAGACGATCGTCAAGAAGGCGGTCAAAAAGCCGGTCGTGAAATTGGCGAAGAAACCGGTGAAGAAAATCGCCCCCAAGGTTGCTGCGAAACCTGTGCCGGTCCCACCGAAAAAGGCAGTTGTCGTGAAGAAGGTCGCGCCGGCGCCGGCCCCGGCCCCCGCGCCCGCCCCGGTTGGCGTGCCGCCTCCGCCTCCCCCTGTTGAGGTCGCGCCGGTTGCTCCTCCTCCCGCTGCCCCGCCGGCCCCCGCACCGGCTCCCGTTCCGGCGTCTGCCCCGGCTCCGACTCCGGCGCCGTAGGCAACGCAGGAGCAGACGTCCAGGCGACGGACATCCCGAATTCCCCCCCGTCAGTTTTGAGATTGGCGGGGGGAATGTTTTTTGCGTGCCTTTTCGGGCGGGCCGCGCTTTCTGCATTTGCGGGAACGGTCCCGATTTGTGGACGATCCTTCTCTCAAATGCTTCAATCGCTTCGCATCCGCAATCTCGCCCTGCTGGAGGAAGTTACCCTCGATTTCGAGGACGGGTTCACGGCGGTGACGGGTGAGACAGGGGCGGGAAAGAGCATCCTGCTCGGTGCGCTCAGCCTGCTCGCCGGTTCGCGGGCGGAGAAGACAGTGATCCGCCAGGGCGCGGCGGCGTGTGAAGTGGAGGCTGCCCTGTTTTTCGCTGACGCGGGCAAGATCAATTCTGCGCTGGCCTCGCTTGACCTTCCGGCCTGCGAGGAGGGGATGTTGGTTCTGAAGCGAAGCCTGTCGCGTGACAAGGCTCCGAAAATCACTGTCAACGGAGGGCTGGCGACCCTGGGCGCCCTGCAGTCGCTGGGCGAGCAATGGATCGATTTCCACGGGCCCGCCGAGCCTCGGCGGCTCCTCAAGGAGGCGGCCCAGCTGGAGCTGCTCGATCTTTTCGGGCGGGCTTCCGCCCGGCTGGCCGCATACCAGGAGGCTTTTCGCGCGTGGCGGTCCCTGCTCGCGGAACGGGCGAGACTGGCGGCGGAAACACGGCTGCCGGAGGACCAGATCCAGTTTCTTGAAAATCAGCTGATGCGGATGGAGCAGTTGGAATTGACGGTGGAGGCGGTCGAGTCGCTGGAACGGGATTTCCAACGCATGAGCAGGGCGCAGGAGCTCATTGAGCTGTCCCGGACGCTGGCGGCCGGGATCGCCGGCGACGACGGGGTGCTCGGGCGCGTGGCGCAGCTCGTCCGCGAGGCGCGCCAGCTGGAGGCGCTCGACCCGGCGAGCAAAATGCTGGCCGACCGGCTTTCCTGCGTGTCGGTGGAGCTTGCGGATCTGGGCGCGGAGCTTGCGGGGCTCGGCCAGGACCTCGTGTTCGAGCCGGAGCAGGCCGAGAGCCTCCAGACACGCATGAACGCATGGCTTGAGCTGAGCCGGCGCCACGGCGGCAACGTGCGCGCGGTGTGCGCTGCGCGCGAGGACATCCGGCGCCGCCTCGAAATCCAGGGGGACATTGAGGGAACGCTTGCCCGTCTCGACCGGCAGGTCGTCGAGGCGGAAAAGGAGGCGCGGCAGCGCGCCGAGTCGCTGAGGCTGGTGCGCGAGAAGGCTGCGCGCGAACTTGCACGGACGGGCGCGAAAGCCATCGAGCCCCTCGGTTTCAGGAAGTCCGATCTCCAGGTCCGCCTGACCTCCGTTTCCGAACTCGGACCGAGCGGAGACTGCGCGTGCGAATTTCTATTTTCTCCGAATCCCGGCGAAGCGCCGCTGCCGCTGGGCCGCATCGCCTCCAGCGGCGAGCTCGCCCGCGTGATGCTTGCGTTGAAGACCGTTCTGGCGGATCTCGACGACATCCCCGTGCTCGTCTTCGACGAGGTGGACGCAAATGTCGGCGGGGAGATCGGCGGGGTGGTGGGGGAGAAGCTGGCTGCGGTCGGCAGCAGGCACCAGGTGTTGTGCGTTACCCATCTTCCGCAGGTGGCCGCCCGCGCGGCGCATCATCTGGTGGTCACAAAGGAGCAGACGGACGGACGGACGACGGTGCTCATCGAGTCCATCGATGGCGACCCGAAGGCGAGGATCGGCGAACTGGCCCGGATGCTCGGCGATCGCAGCGCCAAGAGCGCCCTCGCTCACGCCGAGGAATTGCTGAAGCGCTAGCCCGGATGTATCGCACTCTGCTCTTCAGCCTGAATGCAGACTGTTGACCACCCGCGGGCCGAATCTGCAGGCCGACACATCCGGGCTACTGGCAAAACCGCCCCCAGAACGTTCCGCAGAGCGCCCGGCAAGATTGTGAGACGTGCCTGAGCCGGCAGTCTTTTCTCGGTCTGCTTGGACGCATGATCCCTCTTCGGGGAGGCGGTTTTGTTTTAGCCCGCATATCCAGTTGCCGTCGCCGTCGCGGAAGCCGCCGGCTAAGAAACGACCGAAGCGACGGCAAAAACTGTGAAATATGCGGGCTAGGGGGACGACGCCCGGAAACTGCGCCATTTCTCCGGCGGCAGGGCGCCCAGGGCGATGATGAGAATGTTGGCGACGACGAAGGCGAGCAGCCAGAAGAACGCGGACTGCATGAACCCGTAGGAGTGCAGGCCGACGCCGAGCATGTTGACCCCAAACCAGCTCCAGCCCGTGACGACGTTTCCGAATACCGCGAGCATCATCAACCCGCGCTGTCGGACGAGGCCGCTCCACCGGCAGTGAAGGATGATCGCGTTCCAGAGGACGAGGATGAGCGCGCCGTTTTCCTTGGGATCCCATCCCCAGAACCGGCCCCACGCCTGGTCCGCCCAGATCCCTCCGAGCAAGGTGCCGACGAGGCTGAACAAAGTGGCGAAGCACACGATGCCATAGACCATGCGCTCAAGCATCCTGGCGTTTGTCTCGGCGCCAGGCCTGGCAGTCGCCGCAGCCGCGCCCGCGACGGGGAAAATGACCTCCGCACCGGGAGCGGACTCGTCGGAGGAATTTTTCCTCAGCCATGGTGTGAGAACGCCCATGACGATGTAGATGATCGCGAGTATCCCGGCGAGAAACGTCGCGCCATAGCCGATCACGATTGTGAGCACATGCGTCGTCAGCCAGAAATTGGAGTCGAGCACGGCGCGCATCATCTCCATCGTGTCTCCCGTCTTCGCAAGGTGGTGGGCGACGATCAGCGTGCAGAAGCCGATCATCCCGCCGGCGGCCGCGCCGACCGCATTCCGGAAGATCTTCTCAAGCACCAGGCAAAGCGCTGCAGCCACCCACCCGACGAACACCGCGGACGAATAGAGGTTGGTGACCGGCGGCCGGCCCTCCAGCCACACGCGAATGACGATGCCGGCGGTCGCGACCGAGAAGGCGAGCGCCATCAGCCAGAACGCCGGGCGTTGAAGCAGGCCGGGCCATTTCAGCCACGAGACCACCGCCATCAGGAACACGATCACATAGAGCGCCATGCTGCTGGCGAAGGGCTCCGCCTGGTTGAAGACGGCCTCGGCGCGGCATCTCTTCAGCTCCGGACCGAAACGGCGCTCCAGTTGGGCCGTGAGAAGCCTGACGACCTCGTTGAAAGCCCCCGGCTGTCTCAGCCGCCAGGCATGGCCGAGGCCGGCGTAGGCCATCGCATCGGGATTCACGGATCCCCGGGCGAAGCTGTCTTTCAGCGCGTCGCCCATCTTCTGCCAGGCCTCCCGATCCGGGCCGGCGGCGGCCGGAGGGATGACAAGCAGGCGGCCGAAATCGCTCATGAACTGGAATTCGTCGAGGAACGATTCCGCCGTCTTCAGGTTCGGGTCGTCGGGGGACTGTCCCGCCTCCTTTGCGCGGAGCGCCGCGGTCAATGCCGGCAGCGTCTGCTGCAGGCGCAGCAACTCCGCGAGGAGGTCCGGGGAGTCCTCGACGTTGACGGCGGCCTTGAGGCTTTCGTAGAGGATCAGGCGCCGGTACAGCCTCGCCACCTCCCTCTGAAACGGCGACCGCTGCTGCTCCTCGATGGGATCGGCCAGCTTCATCTGGCGGTCGAGCTCCGCGAGGCCGGCCCGGAGTTCGTTGAACGAAAACCGTTTCTGGTCGGTCTGTTCCCTTCCGAAAATCGCAAGCGCATCCGGATTCTCGACAAGAAAATGCCGGTAGTCGTCCGCAACCGCGGGATTGAAGAGGACGTCGAGGAGCCATTCGGCGGGCTGCAGGGTCCTTCCGTCGGGCGCGACGAAGCGCTGCCGTCCCTGGAGCACGAGCAGGGAGGTGCGGGCGACCGTATCTAAAGGCTTGATACGGCCGTCGACGAGCACGGGAAGCCGGGCGAACCCGCGCAGGTCGAACCCTGTATCGGCGCGCGGAGGGAGCAGCGTCGAGGCGACGTAGAGCGCGCCGAGCAGAAGGACGATAAAGGGAAGAAGACGTTTCATTTGACCACGAAGGGCGCGAAAGATGCGAAGAGGACTATGCGGCGGCGGTCGCCGTCCGTTTGCGGATGAAGCGGGCGAGGTGGATCGCAAAATGGACCATGAGGCCGGCGAACATCAGCACGCAGGAAACATAGGGAAGCGCCCGGCCCGGGTTTTGCACAACCTGGAGGATTGTGGTCCGGTCGTCGGGCTCGAAGCCGGCCTGGAAGAAGGAAAGCCCGCCGTAGCGCAGCGGATTGTTCATGTGGATCAACACCCCGCGGTCCACGCCGCCGTCCGGAGTCCGCAGGCGGACGCGGCTGGAAAAGTTTTTGGGAATGTCCGTTCCCGGATAACGATCGTGGGAGAATTTGAGCAGCGTGATCGAGAAGGGGAAATAGTGGCGCCTGGGGCGCATGGTCAGCTGGTAGGTGCGCCCCTGCACGGCGACAGTCTGCGGCTCGGTCAGCCCGGCGGACACGAGCCAGGTGCCAAGCGTTCCCTCGGCGCCGATGAGCTCGATGACGGCCGCCGGCAGGTTCTGCTCGTCCGGCTTGTAGGTGACGGGCTCCGGCGTGACCACCATCTGGGGGCCGAATCCCTGACTGGCGGGTGAGGGAGGGGCCGCCGGCGCCTGGCTGCGCATCTGAAGCGCCGCATTGGGGTAGAACGCGAGGGGGCGGACGAGGAACGGCAGCTTCGGATGCTGGATGGCCGTCAGGTCCTCCAACGCGCCGGGCGGAATGGCGACGACGTCGTCAAACTTCGGATTTGTTGCATCGATGACCGCCAGCTCGACCTGCCTCGTGCTCTCGGAATAGGTTCTGGTTTCCCCCTGGGAGAGCCTCATCATGGATTCCTTCTGCAGGAGTCCGGATAAAAGTTCGCCCAGCAGGAGCAAGATGAGCCCGAAGTGCGTCAACCAGAGCCCGGATTTTTCCCAGGTCAGCCGGAGCCGGGAGACGTGGGCGGCCGCGAGGTTGAGCAGGAGCAGGCCGCCAATGAGATATCCGCCCGGGAAGATGGGCACGGCGATGGCGGCGCCCGGCAGCCGGGTCATGACGAAAAACGATCGGAAGTACTCCTCCTGCACGGCCCAGACCCCGAGATTCACCTGGGCAAGCGTTGAGATGAACACCAGCAGCATTGAGAAGACGAGCAACACAACGGTCAGTCTCATCGACGTGAAGATCCGGAGGAGCGATTTGAACGACGGGCTCATGGGTCCGGGTCAGGGGGTTCTGATCGTCCTGAGAAAACCGAGGAACGCGGGCTTCTCGCGGGCGACAAGGGAATCGGGCCCGGTGAACTTGAAGAACCACGTCGCCCCGGCGTGCGGGACGATCACCCCGATCATCCGGGAGCCGCCGTTTGCGCCTTCGAAAACGAGCATCTGGAGACCGTTGGCGTCGAGCGGCTGCAGCGCGCCGGTCGCGTCGGAAACGGGCGGAAGCTGCAGCTGGCCGCGCCACCGGTTGACGTTTGCGAGATTTCCGCCGACGTCCCCAGGAAACGCGGTGATCGAAACATCGCCTGCGCCTTCGGGGCCGGGCACAGCGTAGCTGCCCCGTCGCATCGCCGAGCCTTTCTTCACTGTCCATGCTGCCGGGGTGCTCCAGACCAGCGGCTGGTCCGCGGCCGTGGGAACCGGTGTCGAAGCCATGGTGGAGCCGGAATCCACGGCCCCGGACGTTCCATCAATCGCAGGGTGCCCCGGAGGCAGGGTTCCGGCGGCAGGTTGAGCGGATGCCGGCAAGCCGCGGGCGTCAGCTGGCAGATCGGTGCCGCCGGCCGCAGGAGGAAGGCTGGGGGCCGAAGCCGGCTGGGCGTCCGCATCAGGCTCCTTCGGGACGCGGTACGAGACGACTTTGGTGTCTTTGCAGCCGACGAGGATCAATCCCGCCGCCAGAAGAGGAATCAGGATGGGACGGCTGTGCGCGGGCATGTGGATGGGATGAATCTATGCATTAGCTGCGAAGTTCAAACCATTATGCCAATATCGGTCCGGATCGTTCATGGCTGCGACGATCTTTTTGGAGGCCGGTGCGCTCCCTCGGCGCCGCCCGGGAGAACGAAGCCCGGCAGGCTAATCCGTGATCTTGTTCCACCACGTCTTCTTCAGGATCAGGGAAGTGATCGCGAGCACGACGATCGCCTCGATCATGGACTTTCTTTCCCGGATGACGATGTACAGGGGCAGCACGATCAGGGAGGTCTGCCAGATGATCCCGATGACGATGTTGAACATGTCGCGCTTGAAATCGGCGTCCGACTTGAAGCCAGGATCGGCCGCCACGACTTTTTCGTGAACAGGCTTCCAGAAGCCCCAGGGCCTGACCTGCCGGTAGAACTTCATCAGGATTTCGTCGCCCTCGGGCTCCGTCAGCAGCGCCCCGAGCACGCAGCCGATCCCCGAGAGCACGAGGATGACCGGGAACGAGTACAACGGGTAGAGGTTGGCCACGATTTCCGGATACAGCCAGAGATAAAGGAACGGGAACCTCGAAAGAATCAGGGCGGCCGCGATGCCGGTGATCATGCCGCAGAAATAGCCGTAGCCGTTGAAG
>PMKA01000490.1 GCA_003157575.1 Opitutia bacterium | reverse complement strand
GAGTTTCGAATCACCACTGAACCACCGTTCATTTGACGATCCACCAAGCAGATGAAGCAAACGACAAGCGGAACGGAAGGCTTGAAAACACGTTCCGCGTTGGCAAGGAAAATTCTGACGGGCCGCTACTGGCTCAGAAGGCACCAGAATCCGAGGCCGGTACGCGAACAGGGCTTGTCGCGGAGTAACTGGCGGGCTAAACTGGAGGCCGGCTAAAACAGCATCGGTTTCGCATCCAACATGCCCGTATTCCTTCACACCCGCATTCGAGTGGGAGACATTGACCGTACCATCGCCTGGTATGGCGGACTTGGTTTTGTCTGCACGGGGCGGATCGAGAGATCGCCGCAGGGGAACAGGCTCGCCTTTCTGCAAATCCCCGGGAGCGCGCACGCGCTCGAACTTTGTCAGCAGCCAGGCGGTCCGCCGGCCGTGCCGGAGGACCTGATGCACACTGCGGTCGGCTATCCCGATCTGTTTGCGAAGTGCGAAGAGCTCGAGCGAAAGGGCTTCAACATCTGGCCCGGCGACTGGCGTCAGGCTTTCCTCAAGGGCGACAAGATGGCCTTTGTCACCGATCCGGACGGTTATGAGGTCGAACTTCTGGAGGAGTGAAGGGCGTTACTTGACGAGATGCTCTGGCGTCATTTGAATCGCCGATGTCAACGATGCACGCGAATTTCACGATCTTCCTCCTGAGAGGTCTGTTTCTGGGCGTGACGCTGGCGGGGCTTCCGCTGCGTGCGGGATCGAACCTGCTTGAGAACTCTCCTTTCCTGCCGGCCGCGGGGGCGGCCGCAACTGCACAGCAGACGGCTCCGTTGGAGCTGNNGGAGTCATCATATCCCTGATCATCGCCGGCATAATAGCGATACTCACTGCGCTGAGCTTCGCGACACTCGGTTCTAAGATAACGAAGGAAGGCGGCGAATACCAGTTCAGCCTCTACGACGCGGCGAAAAAATCGAGCACATGGGCGCGGTTGAACGAGTCCGGGCATGATTTCATCCTGAAGGTCTATGATTCGGACAAGGAGACGGTGACCGTCGAACAGAAGGGCCGGACGTACAAGCTTGCGTTGAAGGAGGCCAAGATCGCCCTGATGACCGCCACTCCGGGGCAACCGCCGATGATCGCTGGAGTATCGCCGAACGGAGGCCAGACGACACTTCCGCCGGGGTCGCCCCCCCAGTTTGGATCATCCCCTCCAGGCGGGGGCCGCGGCCCGCCAGGAAGCACTCCTTCATTGACTCCGGAACAGTTGCGCAACCTCGAAGCCGACATCAACAGGAGGCGCGAGTTGCGGCGTCAGGCCGCCTCTGCGCAGCCGGGTGGGGCGCCGATGGCGCAGCCGACGGCTCAGCCCTGATGATTGGGGTCGGGTGTGTCTCGGTGACCCCACTATTTGACCGTCGTAGAAGCTGCGGGTGCGGGCGGGTTAATTTGAGTTGAAACTGAGTCTCAATTCTGTCCACTTTGATCAATTCATCCATGTTTGACGCGCCTCTCAGCAGCCGGAATATTGAACACATTAATGCTAAATGCATTATGTTGAATGAATTACGAGACGGTGAGTCGGGGCGAGTCATCGGATTGAAGGGCAAGGCCGAGATAAGTCAAAGGCTGCGCGAAATGGGCTTCTGCGAGTCTGCTGTGATCCAGAAGATCGGAGGCAATCATATGGTGGTGTGTGAACTGTGCGGTGTTCGCGTGGCATTGAGCGACCGCGCGGCGAAGGGGATCGAAGTCGAACCGATTCGAACCGGAGTTTGATGACGAGGCCGTGATTTTGCCTATACCGACAGCCACCCCGATCATCCTCGATGTTTGCCACCGCTGATCCCCTGCCCGATTCCGGATCTCCGAATCCGGGAGCGCGCGCCGATCGCCGCACGCCGGTCTATGCGTTGGTGGGGAACCCAAATTGCGGGAAGAGCACGTTGTTCAATGCTCTGACCGGGTTGAAGCAGAAGGTCGGGAATTACCCAGGTGTCACCGTCGAGAAGAAGACCGGCACCACCTATTCGCAGCACGGGAGACCGATCACCGTCATCGACCTGCCCGGGACTTACTCGCTTGCCGCGCGTTCGCCCGACGAGGCGGTCGTCCGCGACGTGCTCCTCGGCCGCCGCGCCGACACTGTGCGGCCGGACCGCATCATCTGCGTCGTCGATTCCTCAAATCTTGAACGGAGTCTTTATCTGGTCCACCAGGTGCTCGACCTCGGCCGGCCGACGATCCTGGTGCTGAACATGATGGACCATGCCGTCGCATCGGGGCTCAACGTGCGCGTGGCGCGAATCGAGCACGAGCTGGGCATCCCCGTGATTCCCTGCGAGGCTGCGAACGACAAAGGCATCCTCGAGCTCCGCCTGGCAATGAGCAGGTCGGATCTTCCGTTGTCGCGTCATCATTGGGACATTCCCGCGCCCATCGCGCCGGCGGTCTCCGAGCTGCAGGCGTCCTTGATCGAGAACGACGGCGAGCAGCCGCTCATCGCCCGCGCCGAGGCGCTGCTGCTGCTCACCGACCAGAATGTGGTGCGGGTTGTGGGTTCGACGCCCATCAGCGATCCGACTGTTGAGATCCTCGAAAGATGGAAGAGGCGTTGGGAAGGGCAGAGGATCGACTGGTCCGGCACGCTGGTGAACAGCCGGCACAAGGCAATCTCGCGGCTCTGTGCCGAGGTGGTGTTGCGGGCAGTGAAGACCGGTCCCTCGATTTCCGACAGGATCGACCGGGCGGCCATGCATCCCCTCTGGGGCTGGCTCGTCTTGGGATGCATCATGACCGTGATGTTCCTGTCCATCTTTACGCTGGCGGAGTACCCGATGAGCTGGATCGACGGGGCGGTTGCGGCGCTCGGATCGTGGGTCAAGGACGTGATGCCGCCGGGGGACCTGCGCGACCTCCTCACCGACGGCGCGATCGCCGGAGTCGGAGGGGTTGTTGTGTTCCTTCCGCAGATCCTGATATTGTTTTTCTTCCTCGGCCTTCTGGAGAGCACCGGCTACATGGCACGGGCGGCGTTCATCACGGACCGGGTGATGAGCAAGGTCGGGCTCAACGGCAAATCGTTCATTCCTCTTGTCGGCTCCTACGCCTGTGCGATCCCGGGCATCATGGCCACCCGAACCATCGAGGATTCGAAGGACCGGCTGGTGACGATCCTGGTGGCGCCGCTAATGAGCTGTTCGGCGCGGCTGCCGGTCTATCTGCTGATGATCGCCGCGCTGCTGCCCGGCGACCGTGTCCCCGTCGGAGCGAAGGTCGGACTCATGGTGTTCATGTATGTGCTCGGAGCCCTGGGGGCATTCGGCTTTGCCTGGTTGTTCAAGAAGACCCTGTTAAAGGGCGGGCCGCCGCTGATGATCCTGGAGCTGCCTCCCTACGACTGGCCGCGCTGGAGGGATGTGTTGATCCACATGTTCGAGCGCGCATGGCTGTTTCTGCGCAACGCCGGGACCATCATTCTCGGACTGTCGATCCTGCTCTGGTTCCTGACGACCCATCCGAGGCTGCCGGAGGACCACACGCCGCAGGCGCAGCTCGCGCACAGTTATGCCGGCATGGCGGGGCGGGCCGTCGAGCCGGCGATCCGGCCGCTCGGCTTCGACTGGCGCATCGGCATCGGCCTGATCAGTTCTTTTGCGGCCCGCGAAGTGTTTGTCAGCTCGATGGGGGTGATCTTCGGGGTCGAGGATTCGCAGGGCAAGAGCCCGACGCCGTTGCGCACCGCGCTGCGCCAGGCCCGGTGGCCCGGGGGCGCCCCGCTCTTCACCCCCCTGGTCTGCCTCACGCTGATGATCTACTACGTCTNNGTGAAACGCGAGACCAACTCCTGGCGCTGGCCGCTTTTCCAGATGGCCTACATGACCGGCACGGCGTGGCTGCTGTGCATGGTCGTTTACCAGACCGGTCGCGCGGTCGGTTTTTAACGGCACATCCCAAGATGACAATTGGCCCGGGCTGGGTTGGGTTGCACTCATGACTCCGGGACAACAGGGCGTCGCGGCACTGGCCATCGTCGCGCTGGCGGCGGTCTGGCTTCTCTGGCGCGCGTTTCGCCGGGACGGGTCCGGCGGCTGTGCGAGCGGAGAATGTGGTGCGGTCAGCCCGGAGGTGAAGAAACTCAAGGCGAAGCTGAAGCGCTGAGGCGTGAACGGCCCGCCGACAGGCGGCGGCCCTGTACACCACTACCCAAGTTCTTCTTCCAGCCCAGGCGGGGCGACCGGCCTGCCGATGTTGCGCCGGAGGTAGTCCAGGTTCTCCCGGACCAGCTCGCCCATCGTTTCGCAGCGAAGATAACTGTCCGAGCGAAAATGTTCAGCGAGACCCTCGCGAAGCTCGCGCACCTTCTCATCCGGCGCGATCCGGTCCCGGACCATGACCTGGAGGAGGCCGCCGAGCCGGTGGGCCGCGATGTCGCTCCGCTGGAGCATGAGCGTCTGCTCCTCGCGCTGATATTGCAGCGAAGTCTCAAGGCGGAGGTGTTCGAGGCAATAGAGGGCGAGCTCGCGGTTTTCCTTGAAGAACTGCGGCAGGAAGAAGTTCTTGCGCCCGTTGTAGGACTGCTGGTCGAAGTCCATCGCCCGGATGCGGATCTGCGCATCCTCGAAATCGGGCATGATCACCACGACGAAGTTGTACGAGCGCATGTCGCCGAGAAGGCGGACAAAGCAGCGCTCGTTGAATTTCACCAGCTCCTTGGCGACCCGGATTGGTTTCAGGTCGGCGTGGTGCAGCCAGCGCTCGATGAAGACGTCCCCGGGGATGCCGGGGATGTGCTCCTCCACCAGCATGCCGCCGGAGGTCAGAAAGCTGAGGCGGTTGGGCGAGAGCAGGTGCTCGAGCTCCAGCCCGTAGACGCGGGAGGCATCCGCCTTCTTGATGTAGAAATAGTCGGGGTTCTCGTTGAATGCATTGACAATCCGGATACGGAACGGCTGCGAATTCCCGAAGGAGCAGAAGTCGATGCGGTCGATGTAGAGATGGCGCATGACCGAGAAATCGCCGTCGACCTTGAGCAGGGCGTAGATGCGCTTGAGACCCTCGTTAAGCGTGCGCATCTCCTCGGCATGGTACGCCACGGTCTCCCAGAGCGTGGCCTGTCCGCCGGCGTCCATGAGCGGGGCGGTCTCCTGGAAGTCCCGGAGGCGCTCGTAGCTGACGGGCAGCTCGCGGTCGCGGCGGTAGCGGCGCAGGTACGAGCGGAGCCCGTCGACGACCGGATAGCTCGGCTTTTTCTGCGTTGGTGGGATTTGTCCCGCAACGGCCATGAGGACAAGGTAACGATCCGGGACCCGCAGGCAAACCCGCGTTGTGCGGATATTTTTCCCAAACTGGTTGCAGCGCAGGCGCAGCGTGGAACCGCGCCGCCACCGTTCAGGCCATCTTTTGCAGCAGGCGGCGGACGCCCTCGATCGGGCGGTCCGTGACCGGATGCAACCGGACGGGCCATGCGTGCGCGGCGGCGAGTGCGCAGAGGGTGTGCCAGCAGGGAGGGCTGTTTAACAACGCACCCGACACGCCGCAGCGGACGGGCGCCTGCGCCGTCGCTTCGGGAAACAGCCGCGAGCAAACGGAGCCGACGATCGTTGCGAGGCTGGTGAGCGATTCCGCGACGACCTTTTGCGCCGGGACGCAGCCCAGGCCGGCGAGGGAGACGACGCGCGGCGCGAACGCGGCGATTGCGGCATCGGCGTCCTTTTCATGGTAAAACCGGTTCGAGTTGGCGACGTAATCGGCGAGCCCGGTGTGTTCGCACAGCCGATCCCCGAGGGCGGTGCGCGGCGCCCAGCCCTGCAATTCCAGCAGGGCCTCGGCGATCGCGCGGCGCCCGATGTCGTGACTGCTGGCCGCATCGCCGAAACGCCAGCCAAGGCCGCCGGCGTAGTGCAGCGAGCCGTCGGGTGCGCGGGCGGCGATGAACGATCCGGTGCCGGCATGCACGACAAGGCCCGGAGCCCCGTCCGTGGCAAGTTCGAGCACCGGCGACGAGTCCGGCATGGTTTCAACGCGGCCGCAGCCCGAAATCCCTGCGGCGGTTTCCCGCCAGAACGACTGGCTGCCCGCCATGCAAAGCAGGAGATGATCCACGGTTGGGGACGCGGAACCCGCGATCCGGACCTCCGCCGGGTGCGTCGCGGCTTTTTCGACGGGAGCTCCGCAAACGTCCGGAGGTCGCGGCGCAGCGGCGAGCAGCGCCTGGAGCGCCTCCATCAAAACCGCACGGGCGCGGTCCGGGCCCACAAGGCTCGGGTTGCAGCCGGGAGCCGCATGGTGCGATGCGACGGCGCCGCCCGCGTCGAGCAGGATGCAGTCGGTCTTCGTCCCCCCGCCGTCGACTCCGATGCGGTAGCTCATGACTCCCATCGTCCGAAGATGCCGCAGGGGAGGGCCTTTCCGTCCGCGGCGACCGGCAGGCCGACCTCGCCTCCCGTCACGCGTCCGCCCGACTCATTCATCATCTCCGCAAGCAGGTTCACGACAACCGTGGAGGCGAGCCGCGCCGTGTAGGCGTTGAGCAGGACAAAGAGCGGCTGGTCGACAAGGACGCGCCGGCACTCGCCCAGAAGCTCCCATAGATGATCCTCGAGCTTCCAAAGTTCGCCTCCTCCCCCTCGGCCGTAGGTGGGAGGATCCAGGATGACGGCGTCGTAACGCCGCCCGCGCTTGATTTCGCGGCGCACGAATTTCAGACAGTCGTCGGCGATGTAACGGATCGGAGCGTCGGCGAGCCCGGAGAGGGCGGCGTTCTCGCGGCACCACCGCACCATGCCCTCGGAGGCGTCGACATGGCAGACGGACGCTCCGGCGGCGGCGGCGGCGCAGGTGGCGGCGCCGGTATAGCCGAAGAGATTGAGCACGCTCGCCGGCCGGCCGGCCGCGCGGATCTTTTGCGCGCACCATTCCCAGTTGACCGCCTGCTCCGGAAACAGCCCGGTGTGCTTGAAGGCGGTGGGACGGATCTTGAACGTGAGGTTGAGCGGCTCGTAGCGGATGCTCCAGGACTCCGGCAGCGGCCGCTTGAACTCCCAGCGGCCGCCTCCGTCCGGGCTGCGGTGGTAAAATGCGTCCCACTCCTCCCAGGGCGTTCCGACAGGCCGGCCATGCCGCGGCCAGAGAACCTGCGGATCAGGCCGGACAAGCACGAATTCTCCCCAGCGCTCCTGTTTCATGCCGTCGCCGCAATCGAGGAGACGGTAATCGACCCAACGGTCGGCGAGGGAGAGGCCAGAGAATTCGACAGCCATGGTCAGAAGAGCTTGGGACGGCCGGCAGCCCTCAGGGCTTCGAGCCCTCCGGGATGCCCAGGGTTGAGTTGAGCAATGCACCGGCAGGCTGACCAACCGCGCGGAAATTGTCGAGACGGGCGCGACGGCGCCGCTGGTAGCCCGGATGTATCACACTCTTCTCTACAGCCTGCATGCAGACTGTTGACCACTCGCGGGCCGAATCTGCAGGCCGACACACCCGGGCTACTGGCCGGAAAGATGCAGTCGGATGTAGGGCCGCCGCTTGTCGGCGAGCCGTTTCCCCGATCGGCTGTGGCCCGGCGGCCAGCGCCGGCCCTACACACCGTTCGGTGATCGCCGGCATCATTCGTGAGGCGCGGCCGACTGCATGAATCCGGCTAAGCCCGCATATCCAGTTGCCGTCGCCGTCACGGAAGCCGCTGGCTAAGAAACGACCGAAGCGACGGCAAAAACTGTGCGGGCTACAGGCGCCCGGCCGCGTCCTCCCAATCGCTGATCCGGTCGATGAGATGGAGCGACTGGATGTAGGCATCGTCCATCTGGACGACCAGCGGTCGACGGTTGGCGGGCAGATGGCGGCTTTGCAGGTAGTCGGCGATGTGGACGGCGGTGAGGGCGCCCATGGACGGCGGTTCGCGACGGTGCGGCTGGTGATGCCATGCGACCGCCTCGACGATCGCCGGGGGAAGCCCCCAGAGCCCGAGAAGGTAGGCGCCGACCTCGGCATGACTGGCGCCGAAAACATTGGCCTCTGCCTGCCATTGGGGGATCAGCTCGTCGTTGGCGAGCTGAAGCGCCTGCCGGTAGAGTTCAGGAAGCGCGGTGGCGAGAACGAGTTTCCCGGTGTCGTGCAGGACGCCGGCGGAGAAACCCGCTTCGATGGTGGCGCTGTCGGCGCCCTCGTCCGAGAGGATCTTTTGCGCCAGCAGGCCGGTGGCAAGGCTGTGCAGGTACAGGCGGTCGGAGTTGCATTCGCCGATGGCCTCACTGTTGAGGCTTGCGAACAGGCCGAGGGAAAGGGAAAGGCTGCGCACGAGATTGAACCCTATGATCTGCACCGCATCGGGGACGCTCATGACCGGCTGCGGGACGGCGAAAAACGCCGAGTTGGCCAGTTGCAGCAGCTTGGCCGTGAGGCTTGCGTCCTGAGAGACGATGTCACCGATGCTCTCCGTTGTGGAATCGGTTCGAGCGAGTTCCTGCATCAGGCGGAAGTAGATCGTTGGCGGGCTCGGCAGTTGCTGGACCCGGGCGGCGACGCGGCGCAAGGTATCGCTGGTGAAAAACTGGTCGAGCGCCAAAAGCCGGCAGACCGTTGCGAGCAGGTCGTCGTCCAGGCAAGGTTTGACAAGATATTGGTGGGCGATGCCCACCGCGTTCATTATCAGCTCTGGCGCCGGACGGTCCAGAAGCAGGACGCGGACGGCCTGCGGATGGCGGATCATGGTTGCGCGCAGAAGGTCGAGGCCGTTCATCCCCGGCAAATCCATGCTGGCGATCACCATGTCAAAGGAGGCCTGGTCCAGCACGTCGAGCGCCTCACTGCCGCTATGGACCTTCGAAATCGCCCAGCCGAGGCCGTTCTTGCAGTGCGCCTTGGCCGGCATGGCCAGCACGGCGTCATCGGGGCAGGCAACAAGGATCTGTTTCAAAGGCACAGGCATCCTTCTTAATCGGCCACCGGAGGGGTCAGCCTAAGGTCGAGATTGAGGAATCAAGGCTGGCGTAGGGTCGCCCCACGCCGGCGGACCTTTCCCGTCGTTGACAATTGGCCCGCCGACAAGCGTCGGCCCTTCATCCTGGAGGAAACCGTTTCAGCCTCACAGCCGCACGCGGCGCAGCCGCAGCGCGTTGGAAACGACGCCGATCGAACTCAGGCTCATCGCGACGCCGGCCAGCATCGGATTGAGCAGCCAGCCGCAAACCGGATAGAGCGCTCCGGCGGCGATCGGGATGCACAGCGCATTGTAGACGAACGCAATGAAAAGGTTCTGCCTGATGTTGCGCAACACGGCGCGGCTGAGGCGGCGCGCCTTCACGAGGCCGCCCAGGTCGCCCTTTACCAGCACCAGGCCGGCGCTGTTCATGGCGACGTCCGTTCCCGTGCCCATCGCGACGCCCGCGTCGGCCGCCGCAAGCGCGGGCGCGTCGTTGATGCCGTCTCCGGCAAAAATGACGATCTCCCCCGCCGCACGGTGCTCGCGCACGAGCTCCTGCTTGCGGGCGGGCGTGACGCCCGCGTGCACGCCGTCCAGTCCCAGCGAGTGCGCGACGGCCCAGGCGGTCGCCTCGCGGTCTCCCGTGACCATGACCACCCGCAACCCCTCCCGGTGCAGACCGGCGATCGCGTCGGGCGCCGTCGCCTTGACCGGGTCGGCCAGCACGAGCGTGCCTGCAAGGCGCCCGTCGATGACGACGCTGACCAGCGTGGCGGTCGGATGCTGGCGGATCGCCTGGTCTCCGAGGTGTTCGGGCGGGGCGGAAATCATCCTTCCGACCTCGACCCTCCGTCCCTGGACCAGGGCGCTCACGCCAACCCCGGGATCGGCGATGAAACTCTCCGCGGCTGGAGGCCGGATCCCGCGTATCCGAGCTGCCGCTACAATCGCCCGGGCCAGCGGATGTTCGCTGGAGCCCTCGGCCGCCGCGGCGAAGGTGAGGAGTTCCCCCGCGGTGAGGCCGGACGGCGGCGAAGAGGCGTCGGCGCCGGCCCGCTCGACAGCCGGCACGATCGCCACAACCTCGGGTTTGCCCTCGGTCAGCGTGCCGGTCTTGTCGATGAGCAGGGTCGTCGCCTCCGCCAGCCGTTCGAGCGCCCCCGCGTCCCTCACAAGGATGCCGGCCTGGGCGCCGCGGCCGATGCCCGTGGTGAGCGAAACAGGCGTTGCCAGGCCGAGGGCGCACGGGCACGCGATGATCAGCACCGCCACGGCGTTGACAAACGCGAAGATCAGGCGCGGTTCCGGCCCCAGCCAGAGCCAGAGCCCGAAGGTCAGCGCCGCGGCCAGGGCGACCGCCGGCACGAACCAGGCCGCGACCCTGTCGGCGAGCTGCTGGACCGGCGCCTTGCTGTCCTGCGCTTCCTCGACGAGACGGATGATCTGCGCGAGCAGCGTGTCCCGGCCGACGCGCCGGGCGGACATGACGAAGCTGCCGTTGGTGTTGAGGGTGCCGCCCGAGACTGCGTCGCCGGCGGTCTTGGCGACCGGCATGGCCTCGCCCGTCAGCATCGATTCGTCGACGTTGCTCGAGCCTTCGAGCACCTGTCCGTCGACGGGCACCTTCTCTCCCGGCCGCACGCGGAGGAGATCGCCGGGCGTCACGTCTCCGACAGGCACATCGTCCTCACGGCCGTCGCGAATCCGGTGGGCCATCCTCGGCGAAAGGTCCATCAGGGCGCGGATGGATGCGTCGGTCCGCGCGTGGGCGCGCTGCTCCAGGATCTGGCCGATGAGCACGATGGCCGTGATGACCGCCGTGGCCTCGAAATAGAGCGGCGCCCCGTGGGGTCCGCGGAGCGCGGCGGGAAAGCGGCCGCCGAACAACAACGCGGCCGTGCTGTAGAGATACGCCGCCCCGGTGCCGGTGACGATCAGGGTGAACATGTTGGTGTCACGGTCGCGCAGCGACGTCCACCAGCGGCGGATGAAGGGCGCGCCGCTCCAGAAGAACACCGGGGTGGTCAGCGCAAACTGGAGCCACCCGGAGAGCTTCGGATCGATCCGGTGCATCAACTCCGGGGCGACCATCCCTCCCATTGCGAGAATGAGGACCGGCGCAGCCAAGGCTGCCGCCACCCAGAAACGCGGAAGAAGAACCCGCGCGGCAGGCAGGCCCATGTAAACCGGGGCGTTCGGATCGGTCTGAAGAGATGAAGGTGGTTGGTCCATGGACTGGGCGGCGGCGGCGGCCGAAAACAGGCAACAGGGAAGGATATGCAAATTCCTTGAGAGGGCCAGCCCGTATGAAAAGGAAACGGCCAACGGGCTCCCGCCTTAAATCTGGATTGCGGCCTGCGGCGAATCGCGCACCGTGTCCCATTCGCTGATGATGACGATCATGCTCCGGCTGCCGCCGGGTGAAATCGGCCATGGCTGGTCAACGTAACAACGGTCCGACACCGGTCCCGCTGCGCGTCCGAACACGACTCGATCCCGTTCACCCCATCCTTCATTCCCGTCCATGACTGAATCCCCGCCCGCCCCCAAACACGAACCGTTCATTCCAGACGACGCGGTGATGCGCGAGTTCACCCTGCGCGCGGTGCTCACCGGCACCGTGCTCGGGCTCGTTTTCGGCGCATCGTCGTTGTTCCTTGTGCTCAAGGTGGGCATGACCGTGAGCGCCTCGATCCCCGTCGCTGTCATCTCGCTGACCCTGTTCCGCCTGTTTTCAAAGATGGGCATCCGGGACTCGACGATCCTCGAGAACAACATCACCCAGACGGCCGGCTCGGCGGGCGAATCGATAGCCTTCGGCATCGGCGTGACGATGCCGGCGATCATGATCCTGGGCTTTGACCTGGAGCTGACGAGGGTGATGCTCGTGGCGGTGCTCGGCGGCCTGCTGGGAATCCTGATGATGATCCCGTTGCGGCGCGCGCTGATCGTCAGGGAACACGGCATCCTGAAATATCCCGAGGGCACCGCCTGCGCGGCGGTGCTCAAGGCGGGCGCGTCGGCGGCGGACCGCGCGCTGGCGTCGCCCTCGGCGAAGGCCGAGATGCGCGCCGCCGAGGCCGCGGGACTCGGCAAGGCGCCCGGCGCGCACGTGATCTTCACCGGCTTCGGGCTCGGGCTGCTCTACAAGTCGCTGAATGTCGCGTTCAGGGGCTGGAAGGACATCCCTGAAAAGGTCTTCGGCGCGCCCTTCAACGCAGGATCGGTCAGCATGGAAATCTCGCCGGAGCTGCTCGGCGTCGGCTACATCATCGGCCCGCGCATCGCGTCGATCACCGCCGCCGGCGGCGTGCTGTCGTACCTCGTGCTGATCCCCCTGATCAAATTCTTCGGCGACCACATCGCCGGCCCGCTCGAACCCGGCGCGGTGCCCATCTCCCAGATGAGTCCGCACGACATCCGGAGCGCCTATGTCCTCTATATTGGCGCGGGCGCCGTTGCGGCGGGCGGCATCATCAGCCTGTTTCGCGCCGTGCCGACCATCTGGCACGGACTGCGGATGGGTTTGCACGACATCGGCCTGTTTCGCAGGACAAATGCCGCCGCCGGCCCCGTGCCGCGGACCGAGCGGGATCTGTCGATGAAGATTGTCGCGATCGGCTGCGTGCTCCTCGTCGCCGCGATCGTTGTGGCGCGGCCCCTTCACATGAACCTGCTCGGGGCGCTGATGATCGTCTGCTTCGGGTTTCTGTTTGTGACCGTGTCCTCGCGCCTGACCGGCGAGATCGGCTCGTCGTCAAATCCGATCTCGGGGATGACGGTGGCGACGTTGCTGCTGACGTGCCTCGTCTTTCTCGTCGTGGGCTGGACCGGACCCTCCTATTACGTCACCGCGCTCTCGGTTGGCGCGATCGTCTGCATCGCCTCCTCCAACGGCGGCACGACATCGCAGGACCTGAAGACCGGTTTTCTGCTCGGCGGCACCCCGCGGGCGATGCAGCTCGCGATCCTGATCGGCGCACTGGCGTCGGCATGCGTCCTTGGGCCGATTTTGCTGCAGCTCAACGATAACGCCACCGTCTACGTTCCTGCGGACAAGGTGGCGCCGGCCGGCCTCGTCACGGACGCGGGAAAGCTCACTGCCCGCGACTTCCTCCACGGTCCGCAGGCGCGCGAAGACGCGAGGATCTACCGGGTCTGGCAGAAGACCGACTCGACGGGCGGGCCCGCCGGCCGGTATCTGGTCGATGAACGGGGCCGGGCAGTCTGGCTGGTGGACCCGGGCATCAACGGCGCCTACACCGAGCGGCCTGACGGCACGACCGTCCGGAAGTTCGACGCCCCGAAGGCCACGCTCATGTCCTATATCATCAAGGGCATTCTCGACCGACACCTGCCCTGGGCGCTCGTGTTGTTCGGGGTGATGATCGCCGTGACGCTCGAGCTGTGCGGTGTGTCGTCCCTGGTGTTTGCCGTGGGCGTTTACCTGCCCATTTCATCCTCCACGCCGCTTTTTGTGGGCGGCGCGATCCGCTGGCTGTCCGATCGCTATTGGAGCAGGCAGCCGAGCCACGCGCATCTCGACGCCGAAGGCCTGGCGGCGGAGTCCGACAAAAGCCCGGGCGTTTTGCTGGCCTCGGGCTACATAGCCGGCGGCGCGATCGCAGGCATCCTGGTCGCAATCATGCAGGGCCGGTTGGACCGGATCGACGCGGCGGTCACCAGATGGTCTACGGCGAACAATCCATTCTTCGCGGGAACCTGGTCCGACGCCCTGTCGATGATCCCGTTCGTGTTGCTGACAGGATTTCTCTTCCTTGTGGCCCGCGAAAAGATGCTGGCCGCAAAGCAGCAATCGTCGCAGTAAGGCGGGCCGGGCTGATTTTGACCCTGCCGGGCTGTCAGTCGCGGAGAGAGTGTCGGCTGAAGGGTGGAAGTCGCTGTAGCCTTGAGGTGTGTTCGGCGAGTATTCGCGGCGTTTAAGATCCGATATTATGGAAAATTATTTCTTCCGAAGTACTCCTTGTGACCATATTCCGACGGCAATCTGATTGGCCGCAGAGAACACAAAGACCGCAAAGAAGGGATCGTCGATGCAAGCAATCAAGGAACTGTTTGTCGACAATCAACTTGTGATCGAATTGAAGGCAGCCAAAGCGCTCGCTCCAGAGCACGAGGCCCAACTCCTAGGTTATCTGAAAGCGACGCGGGTCGAGCACGGACTCCTGGTCAACTTTGTATCCTACAGGTTTGAAATCCGGAAATACGCCCTTTCGCAGGCTTGAGGTTGGTTAGCCGGTCCTTCAGCCCTATGTTCTCTGCGTTCTTTGTGATCTTTGCGGCCAACCCATGGCAGGTAAATTACTTGGCCGCGGAGAATACAAAGACCACAACGCCTGCAGGCTCCTAAAATCGGGGTCCGCCGACAAGCGGCGACCCTACGCTCTTTCCAGCGCCACCGGATTGGTCAGCGCGCCGATCTTCTCGATCTCGATGGTGATCGTGTCGCCGGGCTTCATGAACACGGGGGGAGTGCGTGCGAAGCCGACGCCGTGCGGCGTGCCTGTCAGGATGACGGTGCCGGGCAGGAGCGTTTTGCTGCCGCTCAGGAACTCGATGAGCGTC
>PMKA01000295.1 GCA_003157575.1 Opitutia bacterium | reverse complement strand
CCGCATCCAGTTCGAGAACACGACTCCCTTTTGGTGCACCGAGTTCGTCAGCGCGACGGCGGCCCCCGGCTCGATGCGAAAGGCGGCCTATGCGTCCCTGATGCTGGGCAACCAGCTGGCATGTTGTTGGACGTGGCAGAGCATGCATGGGGGCGAGGAGCAGTTCCTTCAGGGACTGGTCGACTGGGACGGACAGCCCAACCGGAAGTACTATGAGTACAAGACCATCGCCGGAGAGTTCCGGAAGATCGAGCAGTACGGATTCCCCTACCAGCCGCGGCCCGAGGTGGCCATCGCCTTCTCCTTTCCGAGCCAGATCGCGAGCAGCAGCTTTCCCGAGCCCCATGACGCGCAGGTTCAGACCGTGTTCGGCTGCTTGAACCGGCGCAATGTCGACACGCGCATCGTTGACATCCTGCAAAGCAAACTGCGCTTCAAATTACTCGTGCTGCCGGGTCTCGCCGTGATGGATGAGGCCAGCGCCGGCAAGATCCGCGAGTACGTCCGGAACGGCGGCACCGTGGTGATGACAAGCGGTTCAGCCATGCTGGACGAGCACAACCGGGTGTTCTCCACCACGCTGCCTGGGCGCCTGAGCGATGTTTTCGGCATCCGCATCGCGGGATTTGAGGAAACCGAATGGATGAACGAGGCCTCCCGGGATGGATCTCAGGGGGGGCATCTGCGTGCGACGTACCGCGGGCAGATATTCACCTGCGAGTCGCCGCGTTACGACGTGATTGAGCCGAAGGGGGCGGAAACCATCGGCCAGATCGTGAGCCTCGACCGCAATTATCCGCTCGTGACCATCCATCAATTCGGGACCGGAACCGCGATCTACATCGGACTGCCGGCGCGTGGGAATCTCCTCGATGCGGTCATTGGAGGGCTGCTCGGCAAGCTCTCGATCGACACCGGCCCCCTTGTACCCGCAGGGGTCATGGCGCGACAGATCGATCCCAGGCACGTTCTTTATCTCAACCTTGATGGCACCGTCAAACGTGTGGAGGTCAAAGGCAGGTCCCATAGCATTCTCCGCGACCAGGATTACCGCGACAGCTTTGTTCTTGGCGCATTCGAACCCGATTTCATCGAAGTGGACTAGAATGCCGCACTCAACCACAGTTCTTTTTTTGCGTCGCCCGCCTCTGGCCCGGGCGCGCTTGGTTTCCCTTTCCTGTTTTCTGCCTAATTCGCGTTCAAGATGAGACGAACNNCTCATCATGAACGCACATTAGAATAAGTCCCAAGCTCGTTGCCCTCCATGGAATGCAATCCCCCAGACCCCGTTCAACCATCGATCATCACCGTGGCGGTCGTCGAGGACGATGAATCTGTTCGGGAAGTACTCACCAGCTGGATTCAAAAGGCCGAGGGGTTTGCTTGCGTCGGACAGTACGCCGATGCGGAGAGCGCCGTGGTCAGGATGGTCGACTGCAAACCGAGTGTCGCCCTCGTTGACATCAACCTCCCGGGTCTCAGCGGCATCGAATGCGTCCGGCGCCTGAAACTCCTCCTTCCCGAGACGCAGTTCGTAATGGTGACGGTGTACGAAGACTCCGCCCATATCTTCGATGCCCTGGCGGCCGGAGCGACGGGATACCTTCTCAAACGCACCACCCGCGAAGCGCTGATCATGGCGCTTCGGGATGTGCATGCTGGAGGCTCGCCGATGACGAGCAATATCGCCCGGAAGGTCGTGCAGGCGTTGCAGCAATCGAAACCCGGGGTCAAGGCAGCCGCCGAGCTGTCCAAACGCGAAAACGAGTTGCTGGCTTTGCTCGCACAAGGATACTTGTACAAGGAGATCGCCGGGTTGATGAACATCCGCCTGCCGACGGTGAATTCGTTCGTTCGGCGGATCTACGAGAAGCTCCACGTCCGCTCGCGGACACAGGCCGCAGCCCTTTACGCCGATCTCCCAGGACGACATGACTAGGTCATCGATGTCCTCCAAGCAGGAAAAAACTGTCCTGGGCGGTCCGAAACGACTGGCCCTTCAAACGGCCCGATTCCCCGTGATCGCGTCAACGTCACCGTGGAGCTGGGATCGAAAAAATCACCCTTGCACAATCTCTGGCCACGCAGAGAGGATCTGCCCATGCGGTGCGGGAACATCCATGCCAGATTTGTAGGCTGGATTGTCCTGGCTTTGGCCGGGTTATTCGGCTGTGGGTATTTTGCCACGCTGGCTTCCGCTGCACCCGACTACTTTGTCCGCACCTGGCAGGCGGAACAGGGTCTCCCACAAAACAAGGTTACGGCGGTGGTGCAAACGCGGGACGGCTATTTATGGGCGGGCACCTACAGCGGGCTGGTCCGATTCGACGGGATGCGTTTCACCGTGTTTGACGGGAACAACACGCCGGAGTTGCGCAACAGCCGCGTGACCAGCTTGTTTGAGTCGCCCGACGGCATGCTCTGGATCGGGGATGAAAGCGGCCAGATCACCCAATACAGGGATGGACAGTTCAAGGCCCTGGCGTTTCATCCGAACTGGGCGGGCGGCCGAATCTATGACATTGCCTCCGATGATTCCGGAACGGTGTGGGCGATGAACGGGGATGGCCAGTTGGCGCGGGTGGAAGACGGTCTGGTTCTGAATCCCGAGGTGGGAGCGATCGCCGGGCTGGTGACCATGACGCGCTCTGCGCAGGGGGTGATCTGGGTCTCCCGCGATGGCCGGGTATCGGTGCTGGAGCATGACCATCTGCGCCCGCTCTTGTTTGATAGCACCGGCTACGCCTATCCCTACATTCCAGGCATTGGCGCCTGCAGCGACGGGGGTCTCTGGGTGTCCGTTGACGAGCAGCTCAGGAAAT
>PMKA01000505.1 GCA_003157575.1 Opitutia bacterium | reverse complement strand
CATCGTCGTGTGCGAATCCGTGCCCACAAGGGTGTCCGGATAGACGATCGACGGTTCGCCATCTGCCGCCTGCGATCGGCCAAAGGCGATTTCCGATTGGCCGCCGGCTCCCTGCGCCTCCCGGACGATCACCCCCTGGGCGAGATACTCGAGGTTGACCTGGTGAACGATGCCGACCCCGGGCGGAACGACCTTGAAGGTGTCAAAGGCCTGCATTCCCCACTTGAGAAACTGGTAGCGCTCGCGGTTGCGCCGGAATTCGATCTCCAGGTTGCGCGCGAAGGCGTCGGACGATCCGTTCACATCCACCTGCACGGAATGGTCCACNNGGCACGAGCGGCTCGATGATCTTCGGATCCCTGCCCAGGCGCCCGACCGCGGCGCGCATCGCCGCGAGATCGACCAGCAGCGGCACTCCGGTGAAATCCTGCAACACGATCCGGGCAACGACGAAGGGGATCTCCTCGGTGCGCGGCTCACCCGGCAGCCACGACGCCAGGGCGCGGATGGCAGGCTCCGCGACGCGCCGGCCGTCGCAGTTGCGCAGCAACGACTCCAGCACCAGGCGCAGCGAGACGGGCAGGCGCCGCACGCGCGGGAAACCCGCCTCTTCCAGTGCGGGCAGCGAGTAGAAGGACCGCTCCCCGGCGACGGTTTCGAGGCGCCGGAGGGTGTTGAACGGATTGGGAAGTGACATGCGGAATGCTAGGATTGAGAAGGGCTTTTGGAGGGCGAACCTCCCGGCGAGCCGTGACAACCATGGAAAATTGCGACCCGGCGGGAAACATCCTGTAGGAGCCTGCTTGCAGGCGATCAGCCCATCGCCTCTGCAAGCCCCGCCGCTGATCGCCTGCAAGCAGGCTCCTACAAAAATCGCCTCAACCCTTCAGCACTTTCTGTACCGCGGCGAAGTCAGGGAGTTCCTTGGGCGAGGGCGTCTGCTCGGAGTATTTGATGAGGCCGTCCTTGCCCACGACAAATGCCGCGCGGGCGGAGGTCTCGTAAATCCCGATGAGATTGGGGAAAAGCACGTCGTAGGCGCGCGTGACGGTCTTGTTGAGATCGGACAGCAACGTGACCTTGATGCCGCTTTGCTTCGCCCAGGCCTCCTGCGCGAACGGGTTGTCCACGCTGATCCCATAGACCTCGGCGTCGAGGTCCTCATATTGTGAAAGGCCGGAGCTGATGTCGCACATCTCCTGTGTGCAGACCCCTGTGAACACCGCCGGGAAGAACAGCAGGACGGTCTGCTTCTTGCCGAAATTGTCGCTCAGTTTGACATCCTTCGGGCCGTCGGAGGCCTTCGTCTTGAGGGTAAAATCGGGAGCTTTGGAGCCAACAGGGAGAGGCATGGTGATCGTGGTTTGAGGTTAATGGCTGACGGTTGATTGCAAATGACGGATGGTTGATGGCAAATGGCTGACGGTTGACAGCTGACGATGACAGCGGAACACCGAAGATGCAAAATCGAAGAGAGCTTATTGCAGCCGGTCCGGTCGAGACAAACCGTTTCTCCCCCTAGCAGCAGCTTGTCGGGCTTGGCCCTCCAAGCTGCTGGTGCAAACGGCGGACGCCGTTTGAGGCAGAAGGTGAGTCTTCTTCCGATAGCATGATCCGATCGATTTCCAAGAGGCAACGAAGAGCGGTCCGGCGATGGGCATCCGCGAAATCCGCGTGATCCGCGGTCAAAGGGACCGAGATCGGGAAGACGTCGGAAACTGAATCCACTCGCTCACGCTCGCGGCCACGAAGAGCGGAAGCTCCAACCGCAGAATCCACTCTTCGCCTTCACCGAACAGGGCGCACGTTCCCCTTGACCGTCCCGCCGCCCGCCACGATAACCTGCCCTCTTATCATGAATCTCATCGAAGACCTCCAGTGGCGCGGATTGATCGCCGACTGCACCGACCTCGCGGGCCTCGGCCAGCGTCTCGCGGCCGGCCCGGTCACGCTCTATTGCGGGTTTGATCCGACCGGCGACAGCCTCCACGTCGGACACCTGATGGGCCAGCTCATGCTGCGCCGGTTTCAGCTCGCCGGGCACCGCCCGGTCGCCCTGGCCGGCGGCGCCACGGGGATGATCGGCGATCCCTCGGGCAGGTCGGCGGAACGCAATCTGCTCACCCGGGAGCAACTCACCCACAACATCGAACGGATCAAGAGGCAGCTCACGCGCCTGATCGATTTCGAGGCGGTGCCGAACCCGGCGCTGCTCGTCGACAACGCTGAATGGACCGCGCCGGTCAGCTTCCTCGATTTCCTCCGCGACATCGGAAAATATTTTTCCGTCAACATGATGGTCGCCAAGGACAGCGTGCGTTCCCGCATGGAGGGCGAAGGCGGCATCAGCTACACCGAGTTCAGCTACATGCTGCTCCAGGCGTTCGATTTCTACCACCTGCGCGAGACGAACACGTGCGAGCTGCAGATCGGCGGCAGCGACCAGTACGGCAACATCACCGCCGGCACCGATCTCATCCGCAAGAAGCTTGGCTTGGGGGCCTGGGGCCTGACGTTCCCGCTGATCACGAAGTCCGATGGTACGAAATTCGGCAAGACCGCAAGCGGAGCGGTGTGGCTCGATCCCGAAAAGACCAGCCCGTACCGGTTCTACCAGTTCTTCATCAACACCGAGGACAGCATGGTGGTTGAATACCTTAAGAAGTTCACCCTGCTCTCCCGCGAGGAGATCGAGCCGCTCGCCGCCGAGCACGCCCGCAACCCCGGCGCGCGCGTCGCGCAGCGCGCGCTTGCACGGGAGGTGACCGCGCTGGTTCACGGCCCGGAGGCGTTGCAGGCGGCGGTCAAGGCCAGCGAGATCCTCTTCGGCGGAACGATCGAGGGCGTCAGCGAAGAGGTTTTCCACGACGTTGTGGGCGAGGCCCCGACCAGGGCGCTGGATAACACCCGCCTCGAAGGCGCCGGCGCGCCGATCGTCGACCTCGTTGTGCACGCGGGCCTCGCGCAGTCAAAAGGCCAGGCGCGCAAGGACATCGAGGCCGGCGGCATCTACCTGAACAACATCCGCGTCGGCGAAGTCGCGCGCATGGTCACGACGGCCGATCTGCTGTTCGGCAGTTTCATCCTCCTGCGCAAAGGCAAGCGCACCTACGCGGTGCTGAAAGTGTGATTGCTGATCGCCAGAGTCTTGAACGCAGCGACCGTGACCTCCGCAATTGCGGCGACATCAGCGTTTGTTTCGCTTCTGATTAGCACCTCGTCCTTCATGGATCTGGATTCCTCTCTCGTTTGACGTTCAAGACCACCCGCGGCCGCCGGCTGGCGCGACGGGTGCGGCCCGGGGTCCGAAGCCTCGGTGAAGGAGAGGCGCCGAATGTCTTGAAAAAACAATGTCGTTCACTGCAGCTGGTCAGCCCAATTCTCTTCTTTCACGCAAGAAATCTGGATGCCTGCGCTCATGGATCAATCCGATGATATAGAGCGTATCGGCAACAACCTCATAATAGACCACAAACGGGAACGGACGACAACGGCGACATGGAAAACCATGAGGCCCGAAATGATCTCCCCCGCCGAGTTTCGCAATCACATGAACGGCCTCTTGCACTCTATCGTGAAAATCAGCACCGAGCTTCCCCGAGATTGCCTCGTAACGACTCTCGGCGTCGAGCAAATCGGTCTTGAAATCCGAGCTGAATATGATCTTCACATCGCTTCGCCAAAAACCTGTTCGAAGCTCAAACCGGCGTCTGCGCCTGTCTTCAGTCTCTCCAATCTAGACCGCAGATTCGCCGCAATTTCTTCGTCACTCCTCCCATCGGTCTTGAGACTGTCGAACAAGAGGTTGGCGAGCAATTCCCGCTGAGCCGCGGGCAACGCGAGAAGCTCTTCGGCAAGGTAGATGCTGGGGGTCGACATGGTGAACATTCTGGCGAAAAGAGAGCCAATCGCAAGCCGGCTCTGACATGCTGGATGGGCTAACGATGAGGCATCCCCACAGCTTCGTAATGCTCGAACGTCTCGTCGAACTCCTGTCGAGCAACTTCGAGTACGTCGATCTTCACACGGAGAATCCGAAAGCTTGCTCGAGTGGGACAGCCTTAATGAGGCCCTTGCGATGCGCCCTCGATCGTGATTCAGCCTCGACAGCCCACGCGGCGGCGACAGCTCTATCGCGCTTGGTTTCAATGCTGTCGAGGATGAGCCCAGCGAGCTTGGCGCGCTTCCTTGGCGACAGAGCGAGAGCGACTGTCGCAAGCTGCTTTTCGAGTGTTGGCATGTCGTCAAGATGGCAGGAAAAGAAACGCGGTCGACAGTCGGTTCTGGCTTATAGTGGCGTCCTCGATCAGCCACGCCGGGGCTCTGACCCCGCCGAAGGAGAGGTCGATATACCGGCGTTGCGCTGTAGTGGCTGGTTGGCCTCTTCTTTCGGGGTTAGTGAAGCAACCATACGTATCGCTGTCGTCGCCAGCACGCTCCCGGGAAACTCGGTCAGCGCCTTCTCGTAGAGATCGCGCATCTTCTGGCCCTCGCCAACGTCAGAGGTCTGCCGGGTCGGCCGACAGCGAGACGGTTACGCAAGCGCCCA
>PMKA01000410.1:2798-4179 GCA_003157575.1 Opitutia bacterium | reverse complement strand
CAGCGAAATGCGGTCGCAGCGCCCCGCCTCGTTCATGAAATGGGTCGAGATGAAAATGGTGACCTTGTCGTTGCGGGCCAGGTCGATCATCATCTGCCAGATGCTGTCGCGCGCGACGGGGTCCACGCCCGAGGTCGGCTCGTCCAGTATCAGCAGTTCCGGTTTATGCACCATCGCAACGGCCAGCGACAGGCGCTGGCGGATGCCGAGCGGCAGGCTGTCGGGCATCGCATCGGGCACCGCGCTCAGATCGAAGCGCCGGATCATTTCGTCTACCCTTCCCGGGATGTCAGCTTCCGGCACCTGGAACAGGTGGGCGTGCAATACCAGATTCTGCCGCACCGAAAGCTCCGAATAGAGCGAGAAAGCCTGCGACATGTAGCCCACGCGACGGCGGGTGGCGATGTCCTTGGGATCGACCTCGTGTCCGAGCAACGAAGCCCGGCCCTCGCTGGCCGGCAACAGGCCGGTCAGCATCTTCATGGTGGTGGACTTGCCGCACCCGTTGGAGCCGATGAAGCCGAAAATCTCGCCCCGCCGGATGCGGAAGCTGACGTGATCGACCGCGACGAAACTGCCGAAACGCATGGTGAGGCCCGTGGCCTCGATGGCGATCTCGGCGTTGCTATCGTCGGCGAGCGGCGGAATCGTGACCGCGTGGTGTCCCCGCCGTTTCTCCTCCGGCAACAGCGCGATGAACGCCGCGTCCATCGACTCGCTCTTCGTCTTTTTGAGCAGCTCGTCTGGCGTGCCGGCGGCCAGCACGCGGCCTGCATCCATCGCCAACAGCCAGTCGAAGCGCTGCGCCTCGTCCATGTAGGCGGTGGCCACGATCACGCTCATGCCNNTTCTGCTTCATGCCGCCGGACAGTTTGCCGGCGGGACGCGCGAGGAACGGGGTCAGGCCCGTGCTGCGGGTCAGCTCGTCGATGCGCCGGCGGCGCTCGGCGGTGCCGTGGCCGAACAGGCGCCCGAAAAACTGCAGGTTTTCCTCCACCGACAACGTCGGATAAAGATTTTTGCCCAGGCCCTGAGGCATGTACGCAATATGCGGGCAGACATTCTCGCGGTGGCGGCCACTGGCCATATCTCCACCTAATGAATACACGCTCCCTTGCTGCACCGCACGGGCGCCGGCGAGCAGCGACAACAGGCTGGACTTGCCCACGCCGTCCGGACCGAGCAGGCCGACCATGCATCCGGCCGGGATGTCCAGCGTGATGCCATCGAGCGCGACGGTTTTACCGTAGCGCAGACCGACGCCGACCAGCCTGGCGACGGGCGCGGGATTGGATGACTCGGAGCTCATTCCGGCAGCTTGACCGCCAAGTTCGCCGGCCATTGTGCCCGGCCGTCCAGCTTGAGCCAGGCCATGCCGGGC
>PMKA01000410.1:0-2772 GCA_003157575.1 Opitutia bacterium | reverse complement strand
TCGGGCAGAAAAAAGGTCAGGTAAACGTCGTTGAGGTCAACCAGGTTGAGGACCTTGCCGCCTGGGGCCAGAACCTCGCCAGGCTGCGCGACGCGATATTGCACGCGGCCCTCGCGCGGCGACTTGAGCTGACTGTCCTGGATGTCGGCCTCGACGCGGGCGATGGTCGCCTCGGTCGCGTCCACCCCGGATCTGGCACCGACGACCTGGGCCTCGGCGGCTTTGACCGCAGCCTGGGCTGCGCCCACCTGCGCCTGTGCCGCGGTCATGGCAGCCTCCGCGCCGTTCACATGAGCGCGGTCGTCGTCCAATTCCTGGAGGGATAAAGCGGCTTTTTTGGATAACGTCTCGGTCCGCGCCAACCGCCGCTGGGCGGCGTCGAGTTCACTCGCGCGCAGGCCCACCATGGCCTGTGCTGCGATTGCGTCGCTCTGGCGTGCGACCACCTGGGCCTCGGCGCTGGCGACCGCCGTTACCGCCTGACGGGACTGAGCCCGCGCTTCGTCGCGCTGCGCGTCGAGCACATCAACCTGCATTTGCGCCAACGGCTGGCCGACCTGGACGAAATCGCCTTCGTTGGCCATGATCTCCTTCACCCGGCCGCCGAGTTTGGCGGCCACGTCGATCTCCGTAGCTTCAATACGGCCGTTGCCGCTGACGAAGCCGGGGCCGGGCCCGGAAGGTTTTAGTTTGATCCAGAGCACCACCGCGATCACCGCGACAACGACGGCGATGCCAGCCCAGATCAGTGCTTTCTTTAGCAGCTGCCTTTTCTTCTGCGCTGGATCAGGCGACGCAGCGGGCGCGGTGCCTGGCGGTGTAGCGGTTGGGTCCGTCGGTGCGGCGGGTGGAAACGCTGGCGCGGCGGGTGGGACTGTGGGTGTGGCGGGCGGAGTCATAATGGATCGAGCGCCTTCATGTTTCCTGCTTGCACATTGGGTAAATCGTCAGGGATTTGGATTTCCGGGTTCGGGCGCCACTTGCCAGCCTCCGCCCAGCGCCTTGTAGAGTTGAATAGTGGCGAGCAACTCGCCGACCTGAGTCTGAACTTGGGCGCGCTGGGTTGGATAGAGTTCCTTCTGTGTTTCCAACACTTCATAATAACTCGCCCGTCCGTCGCGGTAACGCTCGGTGACCAGATCGACCGAAGCAATCAAGGCGACCACGGCTTGTTCGTCATAAACGCGGATTTCGCTGAATTTTTGCCGGGCGATCAGCGCGGTGGAGACTTCCTGAAACGCCGCCAAAACGCTTTGTTGATAAGCTGCAGTGGCTTCATCGAACTTCGCCTTTGCCGCGCGGTATTGCGCGCGAAGCCGTCCGCCCTGGAAGACAGGGCCGGTGAGCGTCGCGCCGACGTTCCACGCATTGGCCGAGCCGGCGGTAAACGCGGAAAGTTCCGGACTTACCTTGCCAACGAACGTGGTCAGGCCGATCTGCGGGAAGCAGTTTGCAAGGTTGGCGCCCACGCTGGCATTGGCGGCGATGAGCGTCTGCTCGGCCGCGCGCACATCGGGCCGGCGCTGCAATAATTCGCTGGGCAAACCGGACGGGATTTCCGGAACCAACGGCGGCTCATTGGCGAGCGAGCTCCGCGCGATCGGACCGGGGGGGCGGCCAAGCAGGACGTTGAGCTGATTTTCGGTCGTGGCAACGTTCAGTTCCAATTCCGGAATGAGCGCGGCGGCATTCGCGAGCGCGGCGGCGGCCCGGGTGGGTTCAAGTTTGGAGGCAGCGCCAGTCTTCTCGCGTTCGTCGAAGATCCGGTAACTGTCCGTGTAGGCTTTGGTGGCGGCGCGCTGTATGGTCAGTTCCTGATCGTATTGCAGGAGTTGGAAGTAAGCGGTGGCAACCTCGCTGACCAACGTGAGTGTCACACCGCGCCGGGCTTCCTCCGTGGCAAGATATTGGGCGCGCGCGGATTCGCTGAGGCGACGAATGCGTCCCCAAAGATCGATCTCCCAAACCGCGTTGAGATTCGCCTGCGCCGAACTTTCCGTGGCGCCGTTGAGCGGGGTGGGCATGTTAATTAACGCGTTGCGACCGCGGCCAACATCGCCGCCATAGCCGATCTGAGGATAAAATGAAGCTCCGGCGGCAACGGCCATGTTTCGTGCCTGCTCGACGCGCGCCACGGCCTGCTTGAGATCGTAGTTGTTGGTGAGCGCGGTGCGGATCAACTCCTGGAGCGTCGCATCCTTAAAAACCTCCCACCAACCAAGCTGTCCGAGCGAAAGCGGCGCAGGGCTCGACTCAAAGCGGAAATTCTCCGGAACGATCACCGGGGGCCGCTGATAGTTCGGGCCGACGGCGCAACCAGAGAAAACAACCAAGGCGCCGACCGTTGCGATGGTGGCGCCGACCGCCTTCGGTCGCCCTCCAGGTTTTTGCCTTTCAGTGTTTTTCATGAAGGGTTGGCGGGAGCTTATAACGGTGGGCGCGGCCCCACCATGGGGTATACCCCCACCTGACCGAACCTCACCTCTGCTATAGAAACCGTGCGTTTCTAGAGGAGGCCGCAACGCCCGGTGAAGAGCGGGATGATCTGCGCCATATCGTCCGCCGCCGGTGAGCCAGCTTCATGACGACGTCGATTTCAGGGGTTTCGATCCGGCCGTTTCCGCTCGCAAAACCGGCGCCTGGCCTTCCGGTGCCGCAAGGAGACCGGCACTTCCCGGCCGCTTTCAGCCTTCGACGGTGAAGCCGACCTTGATGGTCACCTGCCAGTGATGCACCTTTCCCTGGTCAATGTTGCCGCGCGTTTCGACCACC
>PMKA01000366.1 GCA_003157575.1 Opitutia bacterium | reverse complement strand
CGGCTTGACGAGCGCCCGGCGGATCTGGCCTAGTATCGGGAAGAAAGACTTTCCTGATGAATTCATCGTCGATCCAGTTGCATGTCCGGTTGTTGACGCCCACGGCGACCCTTCCGGCGCGCGCAACGGCCAACTCCAGTTGTTTTGACGTCTGTGCCGACATGGACGGAGTGATTCCGTGCGGCGACCGCCTCCTGATAAGGACGGGGCTGGCAGTGGCGGTCCCGCCGGGCTTCGAGGTGCAGGTGCGCAGCAGAAGCGGGCTGGCTTTAAAGAAAGGAGTCGCGGTGCTGAATTCGCCCGGGACTGTCGATGCCGACTACCGCGGGGAGGTTGGCGTGATTCTTATCAATCTCGGCAGGGAGCCGTTCGCCTTCAAACGCGGCGATCGGATCGCCCAGCTCGGGGTCTACCGGGTCGAGATGTGTCCGGCGGTCGCCGTCGAAGTGCTGGAGGAGACGGAGCGGGGGGCGGGCGGATTTGGCCACACCGGGGTCTGAACTCGGCATCCCGTCGAAGAAGCCGGGGCAGCCCGCTGTTTTATTCCAGCTGTTTCCTGAAGTCGGCGAATTGGGTTTTCAGGTCGCCCAGTTCGCGGCGCAATTCGGCGACTTCCAAGGTCAACTGGGCGACGCGATCGTTCTCCGGCGAATCGACGCCTGTTCCGGGCTGAGCCTCAGGCTCCCCTTCGTGCAGCGCGAGGTCGGAAGGAGGCCCGCCCAGCAAATGGGCGTACCGCGGCTCCTTGAATCCTGTCTGCCGGGGCAGTCGCGTGACAAAAGGTTGGGGCGCGCGCGCAGCCAGGCTTTGCAGGGTGGACTCGACCTCATCGAGACTGGCAAATTCATGGAGCCGTCCGGATCGGGCGCGGATCTCGCCGGTGGTCTGCGGACCGCGGAGCATCAGGACACATAGTGCTGCGCTCTCGGCTGGCGAAAGCCCGAGCGTGTCGGAGAATTTCTGTCCGTATCTGGCGACCCGGCTTCCGGCGCCTTCAAAGAGGAAGACCAGTTTCCTGTTTCGCAGTCCTTCGAGAGCGCGCAAGACGGTGGGCTCGCCAAATTCGACGACCGGATGGCGGTTGGACGACTGATTGCAGGCGTTGACCAGTGCGTTCAGCGAGAGCGGGTAATAGTCCGGAGTGGTGACCGCCTTCTCGACGAGAGCGCCGAGGACTCGTATCTCCGCGGGGTCCAGCAAAAGCCGGTCGTCCTCGGAATTCATGGCGAGACTGCGGCTGCGAACGCCTGTTGCTTGCGATAAACGAGCCCCTGGAAAACTGCGATCAGGCTGCGGCTGTCGTCCGTCACATTCACGGTGTAGCTGGCGAGCTTTGGATTCAGCGCCACCTCCTGCGCCTCTGCCGCAAGCGTTCCCGAATCCGTCGACTTCATGTAGGTGATGCTGACGTTGATGCCGACGGCGACGGTGCCATGGGAGTTCGAGGCGGCCGCAAATGCGTAATCGGCGAGAGTGAAGATCGCCCCGCCCTGGACGATGCCCACGGCGTTGAGATGCCAGGGCTTGACCTGCATGCGCGTCACCGCATGTCCGGGGGCGAGCGACACAAGCTCAATTCCGCAATGCTCAACAAATGCATCGCGATGGAGGAATTCTTTTAGGGTGTCCATTGGATTACCGGCACTTTTGGGAAGAGTCTGCCGTCATCCCCGATACAGTCAATCAGGGCCGGTGGGCCGGCCAAACACGCCGGTCCGAAGACAGCCCCGGCCGGCGCGCTCGTGACCACCGGCACGCCCACCGACTCGCAAGGAACGGAGGCCGCGGGAGCAGGATGTTTCAAGTTGCGAAGGAACCGGACGCGCGGAACGCTCGCCTATGATGCCAGTCGTGGAGTGCAAATTCGAAGTGAAGCCGGAGGCAATCAAAGCGTTCGAAGCTCAGATCGCATCGCTTGCCGACCTGCGGTGGACGGTCTGGGAAGACCGGCCTGCAAACCGCGCATGGGTGGCTGGCTACTTTGGTTCGCGGAAGGAAGCGGAGGCGGCCGGTCGCAGGCTCGCTGAAGCGATCGGGCCGGAGCGGATTGCCCGACGCGCGGTGTGCCGGAAGCTTGCCGATGCCGACTGGGCTGAAAGCTACAAGGCCCATTTCAAAGCGTGGAGGATCGGGCGCCGGTTCTGGGTTCCGGAATGGGAACGGGGAACCCGGCGGATCAGGCCGGGCGACGAGGTTGTCTGGCTTGATCCAGGGATGGCGTTCGGGACAGGGAACCACGAATCTACGCGGCTGTGCTGCCAGCGTCTGGTCGAATATCTCGGTTCGGGCATGCGCAGTGCCGCGGGCGTGGAAGGGCTGCGCACGGCCGCTGCTGGTGGCAATGGCTGTCCCGGCGTGATCGATGCCGGTTGCGGCTCGGGTATCCTGGGAATCTCTGCCGCCCGCTTTGGTCTCGGCCCGGTTGTTGGCTTTGACAACGACCCTGTCGCGGTCCGCATCAGCCGCGAAAACGCGTCGCTCAACCAGGTGAGCGGCAGCGTGGAGTTCTTTGAAGGCGATCTTTCGAGCGGACTTGCCGGCCGCCAGGCGGGATTGGTGTTCGCCAACATTCTCGCCGATGTCCTCCGGAAAGGCTCGAAGGAACTGGTTGGCGCGGTTGCTCCGGGAGGCTGGCTCGTGTTGAGCGGGATGCTCGCAGGCGAGGTCGATGACGTTCGGAAGGATTTTCTCGCGGCGGCGGGAAGATCGCAACGAAGCCATGCAGATCAGAAGGCTCGCCGCGGGTCACATCGCCGGGAGCAGGTCCGGGCGTCGGCGGATTGGAGGGCTGTGTCCCGCCGGCTCGGTGAATGGGCTGATTTGCTTCTGATCCGCGGCGAATGATCGGAACGACGCCGCAGGCGAATCGCGTGGGCCCCGACCGGCTAGAAAAGGTCGGGCGGCGTGCGGCTGAGGAAATCGTCAAGGTAGCCTGTAGTCGCCTTGCCGGCGATGAAGACCGGGTCGCTCAGAATAGCTTTGTGCAGCGGAATGGTCGTCTGGATTCCGCGGATCAGATACTCGCTCAGTGCGCGGTACATCCGCTCGAGGGCCATCTTGCGATTGTCGCCGTGCGCAATGAGTTTTCCGATAAGCGAGTCGTAATAGGGCGGGATTGTATAGCCGCTNNTCCTCGGCGTTGATCCGGCATTCGATCGCATGGCCACGGAATTCAATATCCTTCTGGTCGAAGTTGAGCTTTTCGCCGGAGGCGATCCGGATCTGCTCCTTGATGATATCAATTCCCGTAACCTCTTCCGTTACAGGATGTTCAACCTGAACCCGGGTGTTCATCTCGATGAAGAAGAAATCACCCTTTGAATCGACGATAAATTCGATCGTTCCAGCGTTTTCGTATTCGGCCGCCGCTGCCGCCCGGATGGCCATTTTGCCCATCTTCTTCCGAAGATCAGGAGTCAGAAACGGCGAAGGAGATTCTTCGATAAGCTTCTGATGGCGACGCTGAACGGAGCAGTCGCGCTCGCCAAGATGCACAATATTGCCGTGTCCGTCGGCCAGGATCTGAAATTCGATGTGTCGTGGGTTCTGGATGTATCGCTCGATATAGACGGAGGCATTGTTGAACGTCTTTTCCGCCTCAGCCCGGGCAATGTGGTATTCCTTGGCAAACGACACATCATTATGCGCGATCCGCATCCCGCGGCCTCCTCCTCCTGCAACAGCTTTAATGATAATAGGATAACCAATCTTGCGGGCGATCTTGGTAGCCTCGGACTCGGAGTCGACCGGCCCCTCGGACCCGGGGACTGTGGGCACCCCGACCTTTCTGACGGTCTGTTTTGCGACAGCCTTGTCGCCCATGATACTTATCGTGTGGGACTTAGGCCCGATGAAGCGGATGTTACAGGATTCGCATTGCTCGGCGAACTTGCTGTTCTCGGAAAGGAAGCCGTAGCCCGGGTGGATGGCATCGACGTCTGCGATCTCGGCCGCACTGATGATGCGATCTGCCCGCATGTAGCTGTCAGCACTTCTGGGACCACCAATACAAATGGCCTCATCGGCGAGCTGAACATGAAGGGACTGGACGTCGGCCTCAGAATATACCGCCAAAGTCTTTATACCTAATTCACGGCAGGCTCGTATGATACGGAGCGCGATCTCGCCGCGATTTGCAAT
>PMKA01000046.1 GCA_003157575.1 Opitutia bacterium | reverse complement strand
AACTGGATCACGTTGCCCGTCGCTCCGCACGACATGCACCGCCACAGGCCTTTGCCTGGGGGAAACGCCAAAAGGGTCACGAGTTGACTCTTGACAATCCCACCGGCGCGCGCCCTTCGCCGACGGATTGATAGCCGCAGTGCACGCCCAAGAAACTTTATGCCGCATCGGCTCTCTCGCCGAGCTCCGTGGAAACAATCCGAGGGGTCAGGTTTCACCTTTTACCTTGGCGGCACGGACTGGGCGGACTCAAGTCGAGGCATGGCTCGCGAGCTTCGACTGGAGTTTCCCGGCGCGGTTTGTCATGCTACTGCGAAATGCCGGTCTATGAGGAAAATGCTCGAAGGAACCTAAAAAGGTAAAAGGTGAAACCTGACCCTATGGGATCGTATGCAAAACCTACGATCAGATCGGCAACCTTTTCGGACACCAGTGTGGTAAACAGCCCAGTTTTCCTACGACGTCAGATCGGACCAAAAGACGACGCCAATTCGGCCCGGCACACCTTCGGACTTCGGCTCCTGTTCTTACCGACTATGAACCGGTGAGATGGAAGAAAAGGCGGAAGGGGTCACGGCGAGTAATGTTGGTTTAGGGAACGCTCTATGAGCTTGGTGTCTTCGCGCGAGACGCCTTCGTCCTCTCCGTTCCCTCCTGTAAATCGTCTGGGTTTGGCAGCTGAAGTCCGACACGGCGCCAGCCGGACTTTGACTTCTTCGAAGCCTTGCCGATCCTTGCCGCCGGATGAAATTCACGCCCGCCAAGCCTTCGCTCCACGGCGAGACACTCGAATCCCTCGGCGCACGCCTCGCCGGGGCCGGAGAACCTGCCTACCGGGCGGGCCAGATACTCGACTGGATCTACAAGAAACGCGCCGTGAGCTGGGACCAGATGACGAATCTGCCCCGGACGTTGCGCGCCTGGCTCGCGGATGCCTTTGCCCTCGACGCCACCGCCCTCGAGTTCGCCCGGCAGTCGGAGGACGTCACGGACAAGCTGCTCCTCGAGCTGCGCGACAAGTCGCTGATCGAGACCGTCATCATCCGCGCGCCGCAGGAGGGCGTGGGGCTCGACCAGTCGCGCAAGACCATCTGCATCTCGACCCAGGTCGGCTGCGCGATGGGCTGCGTCTTCTGCGCCTCGGGCCTCGCCGGCCTGAAACGCGACCTCTCCGCCGGCGAGATCGTCCACCAGCTCGTCCAGGTCTGCCGTCGCGAGGACGCGCACACGCTGCGGGCGCGCGCGGAGCTCGCATCGTTCGACAATATCGTCGTCATGGGCATGGGNNGGCGAGCCGCTGCACAACTACGATAACCTCATGCGCGCGCTCACCATCCTGAACGCACCGTGGGGGCTCGGCTTCGGCGCCCGCCGCATCACCATTTCCACCAGCGGCCTCGTGCCGAGGATACTCGAGCTGGCCGGCGAGCCGGTCGGCTTCCGCCTCGCGGTCAGCCTCCATGGCGCCACCAACGAGGTCCGGGAACAGATCATGCCGGTCAACAAGCGCTGGCCGCTTGAGGAACTCCTGCCGGCGGTGCGGATCTTCTCGGAGAAACACGGACGCATGGTGACGCTCGAATTCATCCTCATCGAGGGCGTCAACGACACCCCTGACCAGGCGGCGAGGTTGCGCGACATCGCCGGGGATCTCCACGCCCACGTCAACCTCATCCCGTACAACACCGTCGAGGGCCTCCCGTGGAAGCGGCCCAGCCCCGGCCGTCAGCAGGAGTTCCTGGCCGTCCTGCTGGAACGCGGCGTTTCCGCCACCCTCCGCCGCGAAAAGGGCAACGACATCGATGCGGCGTGCGGCCAGCTGCGCCTGAAGACGGAAAAGGACCGCGCCGCAGGCCCGGTGGAGTAACAGCTCCTTTTTCTCTTGAAAGCCGCAACCGTGCCCGCAAAACGAACGTCTCCCCGCACGTGCGCACCGGCGGAGCACAGGAGAACTCATCCGGTTCCGTCATCCGCTGCGCGAGGCAGATTCCCTTCACCGACATGATCGAAGTTCAAGGTTTGGTCAAAGACTACGGCTCGCTCCGTGCCGTCGACGGCGTGTCCTTCAAGGTCAACCGCGGAGACATCCTCGGTTTCCTCGGGCCCAACGGCGCCGGGAAATCGACGACGATGAAGGTGATCACGGGCTTCCTGCGGCCCACCGCCGGCACCGTCCTGGTCGGCGGCCACGACGTCACCGCCGATCCCGTGGACGTGAAGCGCATGATCGGCTACCTCCCCGAGAACGCACCCGCCTATCCGGAAATGACCGTCGAGGAGTTCCTCGGGTTCATCGCCGAGGCGCGCGGTTTTCGCTCGTCCGCCGCGAAGGCGGAGCGGATCGAGCGGGTCGCCGGCCTCTGCCATCTTACGCAAGTGCGCCGGCAGACCATCGAAACGCTTTCCAAGGGGTTCAAGCAGCGGGTGGGCTTCGCACAGGCCCTCCTGCATGACCCGCCGGTGCTTGTGCTCGACGAGCCGACGGACGGCCTCGACCCGAACCAGAAACACGAGGTGAGGGACCTGATCAAAAAGATGTCCGCCGAGAAGGCGACCATCCTCTCGACCCACATCCTCGAAGAGGTCGACGCGATCTGCACCCGGATCATCATCATCACGCGCGGCAAGGTCGTTGTCGACGAGACGCCCGATGAACTTCGCGCCCGCCACGGCGGCGCGCGGCTCGACGAGATTTTCCGCGAGCTCACGCAGACCGACACGTAGGAAAACCGGGAAGGTTTCCCGCCCTCTCGCTTTTCCTCTCAGATCCCATCGTTTCCCGATTTCCCAGTTTCCCAGCTTTCCCCGTTTCCCCGCTTTCCCGCTTTTTCCGACATGTCCCAGATCCCGCCTCTCTTCAAACGCGAATTCCTCGGCTACTTCCGCTCCCCGGTGGCCTATGTGTTCCTGATCGTTTTTCTGATGGCCTCCGTCGGATGCGCGTTCTTCCTCGGCCGGTTCTTCGACAGCAACATCGCCAGCCTTGAAAGCTACTTTCAGTTTTCGCCGTGGCTTTTCATCCTGTTCGTGCCGGCTGTCGGCATGCGCCTCTGGTCCGAGGAGAAGCGCTCCGGCACAATCGAACTGCTGTTCACCCTCCCCGTGACGACGCTCGAGGCGGTGCTCGCCAAGTTCCTCGCCGCCTGGGCGTTTCTCTGCCTGGCCGTCGCGCTGAGCTTCCCGATGGCCCTCACCGTGGCCTACCTCGGGGATCCGGACTGGGGTGTCATCGGCTCCAGTTACCTGGGCTGCATGCTGATGGCCGGCGCCTACCTCGGGATCTGCTCCCTCACCTCCGCATTCACGAAGAACCAGGTCATCAGCTTTGTCATCAGCGTGTTCATCTGCTTTGTCATGGTCCTGCTCGGATGGAGCGTGTTCACCGATTTTCTCGGCGGCTACCTCACGCTTCCCTCGTGGCTCGTGGACATCGTCTCGAACTTCAGCTTCACGACCCATTTCTCCGGCTTCGTGAAAGGCATCGTCGATGCCAAGGATGCCGTCTTCTTTCTGTCGCTGGCAGGATTCTGCCTCTTCCTGAACGTGCTCGTGCTCGATCGCTGAACCGCGCCTGATCCCTCCGCTCCGCCCGCCCGATGAAACCCGGAATCAAATTTCTCGCCGTCGTCCTGCTGTTCGCCGGCCTCGTCCTCGTCAACTATCTCGCCTCGTCCCTTCCGGCCCGCGTCGACCTGACCGGGCAGAAGATCTACACGCTCTCGCCCGGCACGAAGGCCCTCCTGGCGAAGATCGACGAACCCGTCCAGCTCGACTTCTATTTCTCCCGCAGCTCGAACACCCTCTCCATCGGCCTCAAAAACTACGCCGGGCGCGTGCAGGAGATGCTCGGCCAGTACGTCCGGTCCGCCCACGGCAAGATCACGCTGAATGTCATCGACCCGAAGCCCGACACGCCCGAGGAGGAAAAGGCGACGGCCGCGGGGGTGTCGCCGCAGACATCGCCCTCGACCGGCGAACAATTCTACTTCGGGATCGTCGCCATCCAGGCCGAGCAGCAGAAGGTCATTCCGGCTTTTTTCACCGACCGCGAGCAGTTCCTCGAATACGACCTGTCCCAGCTGGTCTACCAGGCGCAGCTGCTCGACCGCCGGAAACTGGGCCTCCTGAGCGGCATCCCGCTGCAGCCCCCGATGGATTACATGGCGATGCAGAGCGGGCGGCTGCCCGAGAACCAGATGGTGATCGGCGAATGGGAGAAGACGTTCGAGATCGTGCCCGTCGAGGCGAGGGCCGACAGCCTGCCGGCAAATCTCGACGTGCTCGCGGTCATTCATCCCCAGAATCTCTCCAAGAAGCTCCAGTTCGCCATCGACCAGTTCCTGCTCTCCGGCAAGCCGGTCTTCCTCGCCGTCGATCCCTCGTCGCGCTATTTCCGCTCACGCGGCAGCCAGATGGCGATGATGGGCGGCCCCACCCCCAACGTTTCGAGCGACCTTCCCGCCCTTTTCAAGGGTTGGGGCATCGTCTACGACCCGCAGTCCGTCGTGGGCGACCCGGTCGAGGCGACGCCGGTCGGCGGGATATCCCCGGGCTCCGTAGTCCGTTATCCCATCTGGCTCAGCGTCACCAAGGAATTCCTCAACGGCACCTCTATGCCGACAAGCCAGCTCGAGTCCATGCTTCTCGTCGAGGCCGGCAGCTTCTCCCTGAAGGACGGATCGGAGCTCGCGCTCACGCCGCTCCTCGAATCCTCGCCGCAAAGCGGAACCCTCATGGGCATGGCGATCAACATGAGCCAACCGGATGAGCTCGGGCGCCAGATCACGCCGTCGGGCAAGAAGGTTCTCGCGGGATTGATCCAGGGAAAATTCGCGAGCGCATTTCCGGACGGGCTTCCCGCCGAGCCCGCGGCAAAACCCGGCGCCGCACCCGACGAAAAGACGGCGGGCGCGGCAACGGACGCGAAGCCGGATGAAAAGAAGGCCGCGGTCGCTTCGGGAGCCGCGCCCGCTGCGCCTCCCGCGCTCAAAACTTCCACCGGCAAGTCGACGCTGCTGCTGATCGCCGACACCGACTGGCTGTTCGACGACTACAGCGTCCACAAGCTCAACTTCCTGGGCACGACCGCTGCCGAACCCATCAACGACAATCTCTACTTCGCCAGCAACGCGCTCGATTTTCTCTCCGGGTCGCAGGATCTGATCTCGATCCGCGGCAAGGGCATCTCCCTGCGGACGTTCAAGGTCGTCGATGACATGGAGATCAAGGCCCAGCAAAAGAGCCAGGATCAGCTGACCGAGCTTGAGGCGAAACTCCGCAAGGTTGAGAGCCAGCTGACGGAACTCGAAGGCAAGAAGACCGAGGGCGGACGGCTCGTGGCCACGCCCGAGATCACCAAGGCGATCGAGGATTTCCGCCGCGAACAGGTGAAGCTGCGCGCCAGCCGCCGGGAAATCCGCAAATCCCTTCGCGAGGGCATCGCCGCACTCGAAAACCGGCTCCTGATCCTCAACCTCCTCTCGACGCCGCTCCTCGTCGTGGGCGCGGGCGTGTGGTTCTATTACCGCCGCAGGAGGCAGCCTGCCGCCTCCTGAACAAAATGCATCCGGAAATGCGACAGGACGATCGCTTGCAGGCGATTCAGACGTCGGAATCGCGGACAAGCCCGCTCCTTCGATCTGCATAAGTCCGGCAAAGTCGAACCGCTGAATTTGCGATGAAACTCAAGACCCTTCTTCTTGTTGTGGCGATCCTCGCCGCCCTTTCCCTCGCCGCCTATTATCTGCAGCGCCCGTCGGCGCCGGTCGGCGCCGATCCCCGGACCAACCAGCCCCTCCTGGATTCCAGAATTCTGGACAAGACGGCCCGGATCCGGATTGCCGAGCAGGGCAAAACCGTGGTCCTCGCCAGACAGCCCGACGGCAGCTGGATCGTCCCGGCCTACTACGACCTTCCGGCGGATTTCTCCAAACTGGGCCATTTCATCGACGACCTCTCCGCCGCAAAGGTCCAGCGCCTGGCCACCCAGAATCCCGGCCGCCTCGCGCGCCTTGAATTCAAGGACGCTTCCGTCGCGCTGCTCGATCCGGCCGGGCACCCGCTGTGGACGCTCACGCTGGGCAGGGAGGCGGAGGGCGGCGGCCGCTTCGTCCGCTTCGATGACGAGAAGAAGGGCTACCTCGCCAGCCTGAATCTCTTTCTCGATTCGACGCCGAAGAATTGGGCGGACACGCTTTTGATCGACGTGAAGCCGGACGACATTGCAGGTGTTGAGATCGCCTTTGCCGACGGCGCGCCCGTCGTTGCGACCCGCGCGAAGAAGGAGGACGCCTGGGCCTCGGAAAATGCGCCCTCCGGGCAACGCATCAAGGGCGAGCGTGTCACGTCGCTGCTCAGCTCCTTCAGCAGTCTCCGTTTTCAGGATACGTCCGATCTTTCGGCCCCGGATGTCGACGCGGCCCACAAGCGCAGCCGGACCGTCAGGTTGACAACCTTCGATCACAAGATCCTCACCGTCGAGCTGGGTCGAAATCCTGAGGAGAAGATCGCCGATGCGGCAAAAGCGGCGAAAAACGCGCCGGCCGCAGTCGCATCCCCAGCGGAGAACGCCCCGGCCACGGGCGAGACCGCAGCGGGAAATTCCTCGCCGGCCGTGGCAGTTCTGCCGGCGGAGAAGCCCGGGGAGGCAAAGCCGGAGACGATCCCGGCGGGACCGGTCTACGCATTCATCACCAGTTCCGATGCGGGAGCAGCCATCAACGCCCTCATGAAGAAGAGAGCGTTTCAGATCTACGACTGGAGTTTCACCGGACTTCCCCAGAAGCGCGACGAGCTGTTCGAACCCCTGCCCGTTCCGCCGCCGGCCGAGATGAAACCCGTCGCCGCGCCGGAAAAGGCCGATGGCCCGGGCGCAGCTCCCTCGCCCTCCACGACAAAGTAGGACGACAGGAACCGGGGACGAATCCATCCTCGGGATAAATTTCCGGGTTCCTCTCGCAGGGCCGCGGACTCGACGCGGTCCGCACCGATGGCGCGACGAAGTTGCGCCTCCACGCCGCAATTTCTGAGAGTTTCCCGGCGGCCAACATCTGCAGGCGTTCCTCTGTGCGATGGGTTTTCCAAAGTTTCCGTTTGACATGCTGTATTAGTGCACTAATACGCTAATCCAGACCTGAATTTCCGATGCCTCCGCTGCTCGTCATAGATCACCACAACGGCGTTCCCGCCTACCGGCAGATCATGGACCAGATAAAGCTCCAGATCGCGACCGGGGTGCTTGCGGCGGGCGCCGAGATGCCCTCGACACGGACGCTGTCGGCGGATCTGGCGCTCAATCCCATGACAATCAGCAAGGCCTACAGCCTGCTGGAACACGACGGGGCGCTCGAACGCCGCCGCGGCCAGACCCTCGTCGTGCGTGCGGTGAAGGACGCCGAAGGCCGGTCCGCGCGCCTCGAACTCCTGCGGACCCAGTTCGCCGCCGCCGCCTCGCTGGCACGCCAGCTCGATATTCCCAAGGACGAAGCCATCCGAATCTTCAAGGCATCCCTCGACGAAACCCAGTCATGAATCCGACCGCCTCCAGCCCATGCCCGCCATTTGTGGCGCGCCAGATCACGAAACGCTACGACCAGCACGTGGCCCTCAAGGATTTCAGCCTTGAGGTCCCGGCCGGCCGCGTCGTCGGCCTGCTCGGTCGCAACGGCGCCGGCAAGACCACCCTGCTCAACATCGCCGCCGGCCTGGTGCTCCCGACATCGGGCGAGTCGTTCACCTTCGGCATTCCGGGGGCCAATCTCGATTCGCCGCAGCTCACCCGCCTTGGCGTTGTGCAGCAGGAGGGGCGCTGCATCGAATGGATGACGGTGCGGCAGCACCTGGACTTCAACGCCTCCTTCTATCCGGGCTGGGACCGCGAGCTTGAGAAGCGCCTCGTGGCGGCGCTCGAGGTGGACCCCGCGCGAAAGATCGTGCAGCTCAGCACGGGCGACCGCCAGAAGGTGAACATCCTGCTGGGAGTCTGCCACCGGCCCGAGCTGCTCCTGCTCGACGAACCGATGAGCGCCCTCGACCCGATCGTGCGCGCCCGCCTGCTCGACCAGCTGCTCGAACGCCTGCGCGAGGACGGCTGCACGGTGGTGATCTCCTCGCACATCCTCGACGACGTCGAAAAGATCGTCGACTGGATCGTGGGCATCGACCAGGGCGAACTCGTCGAGGACCGGGCCTTCGACGAGCTGCAGGAGAGTTACGCGGAATGGACGTTGATCTCGCCCCACGGATCGCTGCCCGCGTCATTTTCGGAGCCCTATATCCTGAGTCACCAGGGCGACGAGCGCCAGGCGCTCCTGCGCGTGCACACCCGCGACGCCGGCGCCGCCGGGCGCCTCGCCGCCTCCGTGCAGGCGGAGATCCGCGTGCGCCCGCTGAACCTTGAGGAGATGTTTCCCCTGATCACAAGTTCCCGGAGGAAGGCCTGATGAAACTGCATCCCTACCTTCGCGTGCTGCGCCCCGTGCGCACGCTCGCGCTCTCGGTGGTCTACATCCTGTTCGTCTGGTCCTGGTTGAGGACGTTCTTCCGTGTTCCCGCGCCGGTCGACCGTTTCCTGGCGATCGCGCTGGTCGGCTCGACACTTCACGGCAGCCTGCTCATCGGCCCCCTGCACGAGGTGATGCACCGCAGCTTCGCGGCCTTCCTGCCCGGCCTGCACCGCCGGCTCGCCCGGTGGCACGCCTGGGGGGTTGGTGTTTCGGCGCTCATCTTCACCGCCGTCCTGGCCTTCGTTTCGATGGAGGTGCCCCTGCCCGCCTCGCTCGGCCTGGTGCTCGCCAGTCTTTCGCTTCCGGCGCTCAACCAGCGCCGCCGTTTCCGCGGGGGACTGCGCCTCTGGCACCCGGGCATGATGGCGCTCGGCGGCCTGATCGCCGCCTTTGCCCCCATGGCCGTCCATCGCGCCTGCACGGGCGCCCCCTGGCTCGTTCTCGCGCTTTCGGCGCCCATCGTGTATTTGAGTTTCCGATACGGATTCGACCGCCGCCTGACGCGCCGCCGGGCGCTTGAGCCGGTGTTCTGCATCCAGACCACGATCCTCTTCAACCAGCGCATCATCAGCGAGGCGCGGTCGCAGATGCTGGCGCTCACCCAGAAGCAGGCAAAGGGCGGACGCGGACGCGACTGGACCGTGAAAAGCGTCGGCGGTTCCACCTGGGCCTGGCTCAGGGTCCAGTTCCACGTTCTCTTTGGACGGAGCACCGTCTTCTATCAGGTCGTCGCCGTCCAGGCGCTGCTTTATCCCCTGCTCGCCCTGCTCTTCCCCTACCTGATGGAAAAGGCGACGCATCCTGACACAGCCACGCTCGCGGGCGTGCTCCGCCAGTTCCTCGATAATCCCCCCGTGTCCGGCAATCCGATGGGGTCCTTCGCGAGCATCGGTCCGGTTCTCATGCTGTCCGGCCTGACGATGTTTTATGCGGTGCTGGTTGCCAGCGCGGTGCCCCACCGGAAGTTTCCCATCTCCCGCGAGCGCATGGCGCGTGTACAGTTTGCCTACGCCATCCTCGTCGTTGCGGCCAATTTCGCGATCGCGATCCTGGGCGCCTCCGTCCTGGTCCTGGGCGCCTGCGTGTTGACCGGGCTGCCGCCGGGCCTGGGGCCGCTCACCCGCATGCTCGCCGTCTTGATGGTGCTCATGGCGGCGACGCCGCTGATTATGATCATCAGCCTCTTCAAACGGGCACTCTGGCGAATCGTGGTTTCAATCCTCCTCGCCGTCCCGACGATCCCGCTCTGCATCTATGTCGCGACGAGCGGCAACTCCTTTGCCGTTTCGCCCCTTGGGCTCATCGCCTTCCTGCCGGTCTGGATACTGAGCGCCTGGTGCGGCTGGCGGGCGTTCCTCCGCCATTATCGAACGGCCGACCTGGGCACCCAGACTTCGATCCTGCTCGTCGCGGCACAATCAGGATGCGGCAACTGAAACCGTTTTCCTTCGATCCCCATATCTCCCGCCAATCTTTTCCACCACCTGAACCTCAACCAAAAAAGAAATGATCAAACGCACCATTATCGCCCTTGCCCTTGTCTGTTCGACGGCTTTTGCCGCGGACACGAAGCCCAGCGCGGCTTCCATCCAGGAACTCCTGAATGTAACCGAGGCGCACAAACTGCTCGACAGCGTCACGGCCCAGATTGACGGAATGATGAGGAACGCGATGGTCCAGGCGACCAATGGTTAGGCACCCACGCCAGCTCAGGCCAAGGTTTTGGAGTCGATGCAGACGAAGATGGCCAACGTCATGAAGGAGGAACTGACCTGGGCGAAGTACGAACCGATGTTCGTTCAGATCTACAGCGATTCGTTCACACAGGAGGAGATCGACAGCATCATTGCCTTCTATCGCACACCAGGGGGCCAGGCGCTTGTGAAGAAGATGCCCGTGGTGATGCAGCGCACCATGCAGATGGTTCAGCAGCAGATGGGTCCGCTGATGCAAAAGTTCCAGACGATCGCCCAGGAGTGTCAGGCGGAGTTGAAGGCCGCCGAATCAACCCCGGCAGCCGCCCCCGCTCCGGGCGCCGTTCCCTAGCCCCGCCGTCGCGGCGCGGGCAATCCTGCGCCCCCGCGGTCGAGATCCTGAGTTCAAATCCGAATTCCTTCCTTTACACGTATCAACGAATCCGTATCTGTTGATATGTTAATGGAAACAGACCGGCCAATCTCCGCCTTATTTGCGCTCCAGCGGCCCCTTCGGTCGCTGGAGTTTTTCCCGCCGAAGGAAGCCGCGGGAGTCGAGGCGCTCCGGCAGACCGCCGCTGCACTGAGGCGGATCAAGCCCGATTTCGTGTCGGTCACCTACGGCGCCGGCGGCAGCACGCGCGAGCGCACGGCCCAGGTCTCCGCCATGCTGCGCCAGGATTTCGGGTTCACCGTGATGCCCCATCTGACCGCCGTGAACCACACCCGTGAGGAGATCGCAGCCATTGCCGGGGCCCATTATCGCAACGGTATCCGCAACATCATGGCGCTCCGGGGCGACGTCCCGGGCGACCAGCCAGCAGCGACGGCGTTCAAGGACGGCCTGCGCTTCGGTTGCGATGTCGTTGCCCTGCTCAAAGGCCTGCATCCCGATCTCTGTATCGGCGTCGGAGGCTACCCCGAAAAGCACCCCGAGGCGCCGTCGCTGGACGCTGACATGGTCAATCTGCGGCGCAAGGTGGACGCAGGCGCATCGTTCATCACAACGCAGCTCTTTTTCGACAACGAGGTCTTCTATCGCTTCCTGGACCGGTGCCGCGCCGCAGGCATCGCCGTGCCCATCGTCCCGGGCGTCATGCCGGTGCTCTCGCTCAAACAGGTCAGGCGGATCACCGGTCTCTGTGGCGCCTCCCTGCCGGCGCGCCTCCTCACGCGCATCGACGCGGCCGCTGACGATCCTGACATCGTCGAAACCATCGGCATCGACTGGGCGCTGACGCAGATTCGCGACCTTCTGGCCCGTGGTGCGTCCGGCTATCATCTCTACATCCTCAATCGCGCAAAGAGCGCCCTGACCCTCGCGGCCGGCCTTTCCGCATAGGTTTTGGCGCCGCCAAAAGATCCGGACTATCCGCCCGCAAACACCGGCCGGAAACCCGCTTCAGTCAGTATTCGCGCCATCTGTTCACGCTTGTCGCCCTGGATCTCGATGCACCCGTCCTTGACGGTGCCGCCCGTTCCGCAGGCTTTCTGCATCTTCTTCGCCAGCTGTTCCTTTTCAGGCTGGCCGATCCCGACAAACCCGCCTGCAACGGTCACCGTTTTCCCGCCGCGCCCTGCAGTCTGCCGCGTAATGTCGACCCTGCCACGGTTCTTCGGCGGCGGTGCCGGCCTGGGGGGCGGCACGGAGCCAGCCTGACGGCGGGCCATCGACGGAAGACCGGCGCTGTTCAGCCCCGCGAACGGATTCTGCGCAAGAGGCCCGCCTCCTTCGGTTGGAATTCTGTCCTTGGCCTGCATCGTCAGAAGGAATCCTGCGCCCGGCCGCCCTGTCGTCAAGAACCGCCGGCGCCTTGTCCGGCGATGCCGCAGTTCGCCAACCAAAAAGGGGGTTGGATGAACGGGGTCACGGCGAATCGCGGAACAGATCCGCGAAGGCGTGCGCCGTCTTGCGACGCTGTGGCGCGACCGGCGCTGAGGCGGGCTCGCGCCCGCGCGTCATTTGCGCGCCGCGACGATCGAACTCATTCCCTGTTCGCGGCGGAGCACGGCGGCATGGGTGAAGCCTTCCGCTTCGAGATCGTCCCTGAGCTCGGCAAACGTGAACGTTCCGCCGCCCTCCGTCGCCACGAGCATGTTTACCGCGAACAGCGCACCGGCCACGGGACTTGTGCGGCTGTCGTCCATCAGGATATCCCGGATCGCAACGCGGCCGCCGGGCGCGAGCGCTGCGAACGCCTTCGCAAACAGCCGGCGGTTCTGCTCCCGCGAGTTCTGGTGAACGATCGCGCTGATCCACACGAGGTCGGCGCCGGCAGGCAGCGGATCGACTGTGAAATCGCCCGCGACGAGATCGACGCGGTCGCGAAGGCCCGCCGCAGCGAGCCTGCGCTCCGCCATGGGGATGACGTGCGGAAGGTCAAAAATGATCGCAGTTGCGGCAGGACACGCGCGCAGAAACGCCATCGTCCAGGTCCCCGAGGCCCCGCCGACGTCCAGCAGCCGTGTGAATCCGGGCGGCACCACGGCGCCTATCACCGAATCCGCGACAGGGGCTGAAATGTTGTCCATCGCCCCGATGAATGCAGCCTGGTCGCCGGCCTCGCCGAGCACGCTGGGCGTATAGTCCGCCGGCCGGCCGGTCTTCACGACCCGGCCCAGTTGCGCCCAGCGATGGAGGCAATTGGCCTGGTGCTGGGCCATCGCAAGGACGCTCTTGCCGCCGGAAGGAGTGAGCACGTCGGCGACGCCTTCCGCCACTGAATATCCGTCCCCGTCCTTGTTGAGCACCCGCAGCGCCCCGAGCGCATCAAGCAACACCCTGAGACCCCGCAGGTCGCACCCGAGCCGTTGTGCCAGCACATCGGCGGCGAGCGGTCCGGCCCCCAGCCGGGAGAACAAATCCAGCTCGGCGGCCGCCGCGAGCACGCAGGCATCCTGATAGCTCCGGCTCAGCGCGAGTACATCTTCCGCAGTCCATTGTCGTGTGTTCTCTTTTTTCATGATGGTCACTCCCTCCGGACAAGCGTTGTCAGGCTGCGGGCCGGGAGATGCATCCCGCACGGCGAGCCGGCGGCCGCGGCTGCCCTGCCCTCCTGCCAGCCTGCGGCCTCGGTCGATGTCACCGTACGCCAGGTCCCTGCCGGCAGTCCTTTGATCGCAGCATCGCATTCGGGGCCGAGATTGAGCACGTGCACGACCACCTCGTTTCCGCGCGCAAATGCGCTGATCAGGACGTCCGGCTGATCGCTAGAGGAGGTCACCGCCTGGCTTTTGAGCGGCGTAAGGTTGGCGAATTGCTTCACCAGCCAGAAGCGCGGCGTGGGTTCGACGACGTTGTTCGGTCCGACGTGGACCAGGCTGTAGTCGTCGGTAAACTGCCAGTAGATGAGCGCCTGCGGCCTCGCGTAACGGAGGAGCTCCTGAAACTGGCGGACCTCCCTCAGTCCGTAGGCATAGCTGTCGTAGGCTGCATTCTGATACGCCCCCGGGTCGACCCCGGCCTCGGCCACGAGAAGGGGCCTGTGCACCCACTCCGCCACGTCGCCCCAGGCGGCGTACTGTTCGGGCGTGCCGTTGCCCCAGCTGTGGAACGAAACGGCGCCGACGTAGCGCATCGCCTCCGGGTCGGCGGCCGTCGGCAGGATGAACAGGTGGGAATCGCTGGGATTGGCGGTGTCGCCCAGCAGCAGCCGGGTCTTCAGCCCCAACGAGGCCAGACGGGCGCCGATCCGCTTGATCGCGTCCCGGTGGGTTTCGCCCGTGAAGCCGATCGAGACGCCGAGGTCCGGCTCGTTGAAGGAGAAAAGGTCGGGCTCGGCCCCGTAGTGAGTCTTTACATACATCAGGTAGCCGCCCAGCAGGTCGAGGAATTCCGGCCACCGCTCGGGCGCGATCCGGCGGCCGAAGGCGCCGAAGGGTCGCTGGTTCGGGTCGGTGTAGTAGCGTTCCGGCAGGAACCACAGGCTCAATATCCAGGGTCTCTTCTCCTGCTGCATCCGCCGCATCAGCTCAAAGGTGCGCAGAAGCGGGGCGCCCGGCGCGGGAAGATCGCGGTCATGCTCCCAGGCCGCGGCGTTGAAATCGATCCTTGCCCAGGACGCCTGCAGGTTCTCGAGGTTGTAGGCGACGACCGGCGTCTCCTTGAAAACCCGGAAGTTGCCCCCAAAGCCGTCAAAGGGATGGCGCGCCGCGGACGCATCCACCGTGAGATTCGCGGGCGCCGCATGCGGCACACCGGTCAGCTTGAGGGTCAGGGCGAGCCTGAGGGGATCGTCGACCTGCCAGGCGCCGGCGTGAACCTGAATGCGGATGCGGTAGACCCGGCCGGCCTCCTGAGTCCAGAGATCGGTCACGCTCACCGGACGCGTCCGGTCGAACGCAAGCGTCAGGCGCCAGTTGTCGCGGGAGTCGACAAGTGCGAGGCGGTCGACCTCGCCGCGGAAGAAGGTCGGATCGGCCGGCTGCAGCGGCGAAATCGCGCCGCCGGACGGTTCCATCCGGCCGCCGGCAAACGAAGCCCGGGGAACGTCGACGACGTAGTCCACCGACTCGGTGTCGAGGACAAAGCCGAAGGCCTTCGCCCCAGGAAAGGGCGCATCGGCCCGGACCGAGCCGTCGAGCGCCACACCGGCGTCCGACTCCGTCCAGTCCGCCGTGAACTCCGACTTGGACCCGTTGGCATACGAATTCGAGCCCTTCCAGCTCAGGCGGAGCCCGTCGCGCGTGACCTGCGCGCGCTGCTCGTGCGGCTGCATCAGGGCGCCCGGGACGCCCGTGAAACTGACGAAGAACCCGCCGTTCACCGGCATCTCCACGCCGGCGGCGATCAGGGACGTCAGACCGCCCGCGACGGTGTAGGTTGCCTGTTCCGCGGCAAGGCAGGCCGTCGCAGTCCCGAACAGCAGGAGGAAGGTCTTCAGGGTCATGGGCAGGATGATTTCACGGATCGACGTGGGAATGCGATGATCGCATCGCACAAACGGGGAGAATACGCCCATCCCGCGCTTGCGTCAAAGACAACGGACGGACCGGGAACGGTGTAGAGTCTCCCACCCCATCCGACTTGGTCTGGCACACGTCCAGACACCTTTTACCCGCGTCACTCAACCGACCGATTTTCGCTCGTGAACGGAAGAAAAATGGTCGGGCCGGTGAGACTCGAACTCACGACCCCTTGCACCCCATGCAAGTGCGCTACCAGGCTGCGCCACGGCCCGAACCAAGAGGCCAGATAGAAGAGCCATGCGCGCGGACGATGCAAGGGTAATCTCGCCGGCCTGCTCCGCCGGTCGGGAGACGAGAATCCCGCTCACCGCGGGCAGGTGGCATCGGAATTCACTTCGCGGGGGTCGCGATCAGGCAAGCACCGCGTCCCGCATGGGCCGTGTGCTGGGCGACGGCAACGCCTTGTGTCCTTTGTGCAGCTGCACCACCTCCTCGTGGACCAGCCGGCAGAGAATCCGATAGGTCGATCCCTCCGTAGCACCATGACAGACTCCACCCCAGGGGAAAAGGTCCGGGCAATAGCCCACGTAGGCGCGATCGTCGTCGCTCCAGAGCACGAACTTCAGATAACGATCTTCTGTTTTCATTGGCTTACCTCACGAACGGCGTTCCGGACCTGTTTCTCCTGATAATGGTGCGCGTCAGGATTCCAAGTTTGTGGTGGACAGGAGTCTCTTCGCCGGGCCGGAAGCGCGATTGCAGCGACTCAAGCGGCAACGGTTTCCCGGGGCCGGACCTCACGGGCGATGCGGGGACTGAGTTCCCGCTTGGCCCTCCGAAGCTCGCACTCGGTTTCAAGGCGAAACCACCAGCCCTCGGAGAGACCGAAGTAACGGTCGAGCCGCAAACCCGTGTCGGCAGTGATGGCCCGCTTGCCGGCGAGGATCGCGGAAATCGGGGTCAGCGGGACGCCGAGGTCCCTCGCCAGCCGGTAGGCCGTGATCCCCATCGGCTTCAAGAACNNTGAAACAGATGCGCCATTGGTCGTATGGTTGACTGGCGGTTGACCAAATCCGGCGGCGTCCTGACAAACAACAGCCATTTAGGCTCCAAACAGCTCACTGTGCGAGCCGATGCGGACGAATTTCACCAGGTCAGGTGCGGTCTGGTAGATCACGACCATGTCGCCGCGCAGATGGCAGTCCCGGTAGCCCGAAGGAAACCCTTTCAAAGGATGGTCGCGATAGCCGGCCGGCAGTGTCGCGCCCATCACCAACAGCCGGACCAGCTCGGCAAATTCCGGCTCCATCGGCGTCCCTACAATATGCCGGTGATATTCCTTCTTGAATCGGCTCGTTCGCGCGATGGCTCTCACGANNGAACGGCAGGCCGTTCTTCAGCTCCACCTGGGCGAACACCATGTTGACGAGCTGGCCCGGAGTCAGCCCGACCTTCGCCAGGATCCGCTCGGCATTCTTCTTCCGGCGGGCATCAACGCGGGTTCGAAACAGGACGGTCTTTGCCATGGCACAACTGTGCTACTTCTGTGCGCTTAGGTCAAGGCGCCAAATCCTGAAGCGCTCGGCCAGCAGGTCCAGCTCCGGTGGATTGGCGCGTTACGCCGTCGTCGATGGTTTTGCCATGCTTCGACGCCGATCCTAACCGCCAGCCATTGCTCACGGGTAATGTCCTCCTTCGCCGGGCCTACGGAGGACAGTTTTCTTTCGCCGCGAAAGAAAACTGGTGGGGCGGGCGGGGGTCGAACCCGCAACCCTCGGTTTCGAAGACCGATGCTCTATCCATTGAGCTACCGCCCCGCAAAGTGACTCGCCGACAACTCCGGAAAACCGCAAACCGGCCCCGTGGTCAAGGCCCGCGTGCCGGGCGGACGGCATTGCCGCCCTATTCTGGACCCCGCATTTGATGCGAAGCCCACTCGCTCACCGCTCGCGGCCACATCCGGAAGGGCCTCCTCGGGTTTTGAAAGGCCTCTGAATCCAGGAGGGGGAACACCTCGAGACAAGGGCCGGACCGCGAGTTTTTTCTCGCCGGACAGGCGAAAATCCCCCTCGCTCGACGCATGTCCGCGCCATTTTCCCGTCCACTGATCGCCCTGGCCGTTTGGATCGCCGCAGGGGCCGCATTCGCCGCTGCAGCCACACATAAACAAAGCGCCTCATCGGGGATCAACCCGGAGGCCTTCCGCGGAGCGATCGTAGTCGACGCCGCCACCGGCAAGGTGCTCTTCGAGGACCGCGCCGACGTCCAGAGCCCGCCGGCCAGCGTCACGAAGCTGATGACGTTCTACATCGTCGAGGAGAAGATCCGCGCCGGCGAACTCAAGCTCGACACGCCGGTGACCGTGTCGGCGGAGGCGTCCCACACCGGCGGCTCGCGGGTCTGGCTCGTCGACAAGGAGCAGATCACGGTCGAGGAACTCCTGTATGCGCTGATGGTGCCTTCGGCGAACGACGCCGCAGTCGCCCTCGCCACCCAGGTCTCCGGATCCAAGGCGGCCTTCGTCGATCTGATGAACATCAAGGCCAAAGAGATCGGGATGAATAACACCGTCTTCCGCTCGCCCCATGGCCTGCCGCCGGATGTCCGGAAGGGGCAGGAACCCGATCTGTCGACCGCGCGGGACATCGCGACTCTCGCCCGCAAGCTCGTGGCCGAAACCGACATCCTCAAATACTCCTCCACCCGCCATCGTCCGTTCAAACACCAGAACGGAAAGGTGATCGAGATGGACAACCACAACCACCTGTTGGGTCCCGTCCCGGGATGCGATGGGTTGAAGACCGGCTACTACAGGGAGGCCGGGTTCTCCCTTGCCGCCACCGTGCAGCGGAACGGGCGCCGCATCATCGCCGTCGTGCTCGGCAGCCCCGCCGGTCAGGGCAGCCACCAGTGGGAACTCCGGGACACCGTCACCACCCAGCTCATCGAGCGCGGCTTCGCGGCGCTTCCTCCTGCCACTTCGCCCGTCGCCTCCGCAGTGCCGACCGGCGCCACTGCGCAAACTGGGAGCACCTCCGGCCCGGCTATCGCCGGCGCGCCCACGGCGTCCACGCCTTCGCCGGCGCCGTCTGCCCAACTTCAGCCGGGAGCGCCCGCGCCCGTTCCTGCGAATGATCCGACCGCGCCCAGCCTGATCCCCGTGGGAACCGATGAACCCAAGTCCACCCAGGGCACGGACACCCCGCCGGACGCCACCGTCCATCTGGTGATCCCTGGAACGAAGAAGTAGCCCCTCTGGATGACTTCCCGCGAACGATTTCTCGCGGCCTGCGCGTGCCGCGCGCTTGAACGTCCGCCGCTATGGATCATGCGACAGGCGGGCCGCTACCTTCCCGAGTATCGCGATCTCAAGGCGCGGCACTCGTTCATCGAGTTGGTTCGGACGCCGGAACTTGCGGCCGAGGTCACCTTGCAGCCGCTCGGACGCTTTGCCTTCGATGCGGCCATCCTGTTCTCCGACATTCTCGTCCTTCCGGAGGCGCTGGGCCAGGGCTATCGCTTCAAGGAACAGGGAGGGATTGCCATGGAATACCGGCTGGAGACGCGGGCGCAGCTTGACCGGCTTTCGAGCGACGGTGTGCGGGAGCGCCTCCACTATGTCGCCGCCGCGCTCCGGCTGATTCGCGACCGGCTCGGCGACCGCACGGCGCTGCTCGGTTTCGGCGGTTCGCCCTGGACGCTCGCCTGCTACATGCTCGAGGGCGGCGGTTCCGACGACTTTCCTCGCGCCCGCGGTTTGTTTCGGACCGACCGGGCGTTCTTCGACGCCTTGCTCGAGAAACTCACCGAAGGCCTCATCGCGTACTTCAAGCTGCAAATCGAGTCCGGCGCGGACGCCATCCAGATCTTCGACTCCTGGGGCGGCCTCGTCGCCGGCGCGGATTATGAAGCGGCCTCGCTCCAGTGGATACGCCGGATCGTCGCCGCGCTCCCGGCCGGTTTTCCCGTCATCCTGTTCGCCAAGGGAACCGCGCGCCACCTCGCCGACCAGGCGGCGGCCGGCCTCCGGGTGCTCAGCGTCGACGCGAGCGTCGATCTCGCCGCCGCGCACGACTCCCTGGCGGTCGATCCCACGCTCCGCGCCCGGGAGATCCGCGTCGCGCTCCAGGGGAATCTCGCCCCGGAACTGCTCGGCGGGACGCCGTCCTCGGTCCGCGAGGCAACCCTGCGGCTGCTGGAATCGATGCGCGGACGGACGGGACACATTTTCAACCTCGGCCATGGCATCCGTCCCGACGCCCGGCTTGAATGCATGGACGCAATGGTTTCGGCTGTCGTCAACTGGAAGCAGCAGGGCGTATCAATTTGAACTGTAGCTTTGAACGCGAAGGCAGTTGCGAGCGTGAGCGAGCGGAAGTCCACTCGCTCACGCTCGCGGCCACACTCTTTATGAAACCGCTCTAGCGGGGCGCCGCGATGCCCCCTATGTCTCCATCAAATAACTACGGAATCGCGGTCGTGGGCGGCGGCCTCGCGGGGCTCACCGCGGCGTGGAAGCTGCATTCCTTTGGGCGCCGGGTGATTGTCTTTGAACAGTCCGGGTGGCCGGGCGGCGCGATTTCGACGACGGCCCGCGACGGCTGGCTCGTGGAGAACGGTCCCAACACGCTCGTGGAATCGCCGCTGTCCGATGCGCTGGTCGCCGAACTCGGGCTCGGACCGGAGCGCCGGTACGCCGCGCCGGAGGCGAAGAACCGCTACATCGTCCGGGGCGGAAAGCTGCTGCCCGTCCCGATGGGGCCGCACAAGCTGATCTCGACGCCGCTGTTTTCGCTTCGGACGAAGCTGCGGCTCCCCGCGGAGCTTTTCTCCCGCGCACGCGCCCGCGGCGCCGACGCGAGCCTCGCATCGCTCGTCAGGGATCACTTCGGCCAGGAGATCGTCGACTACGCCATCAATCCCCTGGTCGCCGGGATCTACGCCGGCGATCCCGAGAAGCTCTCCACAAGACACGCCTTCCCAAAGCTGTGGGAGATCGCCCGGACGCATGGCTCGTTGATCCTGGGACAGATTGCGGCGATGAAGGCGGCCCGCGCCCGCGGCGAGAAATCCGTCGGACGGATTGTCTCGTTTGCCCGCGGTCTGCAGACGCTGCCGGACGCGCTTGCCGCCTCACTCCCGCCCGGAACCGTGCGCACCGGGACTTCCGTGGTCGGTCTTGTCCCGGGCCGGCCATGGAAGGTGCTCAGCCGATGCGGCGATCGGACCGGGACGGACGAGTTCGATGCGGTTGTGCTGGCGCTGCCCGCGGCCGCCCTTGCAGGACTGCCTTTCGGCCCTTCCGACCAATGCCCGCTGGCTCCGCTCGCAGAGGTCGAATACCCTCCGGTGACCTCGTTGTTCCTCGGATTCAGGCGCGAGCAGGTTTCCCACCCGCTGGACGGATTCGGAGCTCTCGTTCCGGCGGTCGAGGGTCGCTCAATGCTGGGCGTGCTGTTTTCATCGACGCTCTTTCCGGGGCGGGCGCCGGCCGGGCACGCTGCCCTGACCGTGTACGTGGGCGGCACCCGCCAGCCCGAACTCGCGCGCCTGGAGCCGGAGGCTCTGCACCCGCGCGTGCTCGCGGACCTGCGCGACCTGCTTGGAGTGAAGGGCGACCCCGTCTTCACCCACGCCACCCGCTGGCTGCACGCAATTCCCCAATACAACCTCGGCTACGAGCGCTTTCTTGACGCGATCGCGAAGGCGGAGGCGGAAAACGCCGGGCTTTTCGTCGGGGGGCATGTCCGGGATGGCATCTCGCTCGCCAACTGCATNNGGCGGGCGCCTGGCCGATGCGGCCGGCGGCTACGCGGCAGCCCCAACAGGTCCGTAAGCGTTTGATGCCGCCCGCCGGTTCCAGCAGCCTTCTGCGGGCGCGGCGCCGAACTGCGGATCACCGTTGACCGCAGGACGCGCCCGGAGGCATTTCAAAGGGGTCCCTCTTCCCTTGACTCAGGGTGGACTTGCAGTAGCCTCACGCGCTTTTTCCAG
>PMKA01000196.1 GCA_003157575.1 Opitutia bacterium | reverse complement strand
GCCTTGTTGGTGAACGTGAGCAGGAGGATCTCGTGCGGCTTCACCCCCTTGCTGAGCAAATAGGCTACGCGGTAGGTGAGTGTGCGTGTCTTTCCGGAACCGGCGCCCGCCAGCACCAGCAACGGTCCGGGCTGGGCCGTCACCGCGGCGTATTGCTCATCGTTGAGATCCCCGCGGAAATCGATTGGCGGGATCTGGAGCGGAAAGCCGGCGTCGTGGTGAAGGGTGAAATCCATCCGGAGAGGAGTCAGGAGTCAGAAGTCAGGAGTCAGGAGTCAGAAGTCAGAAGGCGGAAAACGGAAGGCAGGAGTCAGGCGGCTGGACCTCGTTTGGGAAAGACAAATGACTCCGCGATGGGGAATCATAGCAGCACCAGGTTGTCGCGATGAACGACTTCAAGGTGTCTGCGGTCCGGGTAAAGGAGGCGGAGTTCGTCGGTCGTCTTGCCCGCAATGCGGGGGATCTCGTCTTCGCTGAAAGCAGCGACACCCCGTGCGAACGCGACGGCCGTCGGCGGGACCGGGGAGTCCGGTCCAGTTTCGACGGCCCCTGTTGAGACGGCGGCCGGGCCGGCGGCCCCGGATTCAGCGAGGTTCACAACGTCTCCTGCGGCGAACGGGCCATGGACTCCCACGACGCCCGCGGCCAGCAGGCTCTTCCCTCCGTCGCGCAGGGCGCGGGCTGCGCCGGCGTTCACGAGAATCGTCCCGGTCGGACGCTGGAAGTAGGCGAGCCAGCGTTTTCGGGCCTCCATCGGCAGGCCATTGGGCACGAAAAACGTTCCGGTGGAGCGTCCGCCGAAAAGCCTGTTCAACACCTCGGGCTCGGCGCCGCTTGCGATGAAGACGCCGCAACCCGATTTCGTGGCCAGCTTTGCGGCGGATATCTTGCTGATCATGCCGCCGACCGCGGTCTCGCTCGACGTGCCGCCGGCCATGGCCTCGATCTCGGGCGTGATCCTCTCGACGACGGGCACAATCCTCCCGGTGCCCTTCAGGTCGATGAGTCCGGGTGCGGTCGAGAGGATCACAAGGTACTGCGCCTGCACGAGGCTGGACACCATCGCCGAAAGAGTGTCGTTCTCGCCGAACTTGATCATGATCTCCGCGGCGCTGACGGTGTCGTTCTCGTTGACGACCGGGACGGCGCCGTAGTCGAAAAGGCGCTCGAATGTCTGGCGGACGGCGAGATAGCGGGAGCGGATGCGCAGGTCGTCATGAATGAGCAGGACCTGGGCGGCGACGACACCGTGCGGCTCGAAGGCGCGCTGCCATGTCTGCATCAGCAGACCCTGGCCGATGGCGGCGCAGGCCTGCTTTTTGGTGACATCCTTCGGACGTTTCAAGAGACCGAGCCGGCCCATGCCGAGCCCGATGGCCCCGGAAGTCACGACGATGACCTCGGTGCCGCGCCGGCGCAGACCGGCGATTTGTCCGCAGATCGCCGCGATGCGATCCTCGTTGAGCTGGCCGACACCGGAGGTCAGCACGCCGGTGCCGAGTTTCACAACGATGCGCCGCGGGCGGACGGTCGGGGGAGTCTGCGAAGGAAGAAGGGCGGAGGGAGGCATGAATGACGGCGGTCGCGTCCGGGCTCAAGGTCGGGGGCCGTTGAGATCCGTGCGGTGGCGCAGCCTCGATGAAAAAACAGCCAAACTGCCCGCAACGAAAGCACAATATGTCCCCTGCCGGGCGCCGGCGTGCACCCGGTGGTCGAAACAAGGCAGGCCGGATGGCCGCGCCGGCTCAGGAGGCGATCCACGGCCGGCCTCCGACGTCCCGCTCAAACCGTCGTCAATTCCTTTTCCTTGGCGGCGAGGTGGGCGTCGACATCCTTGATGAAGCGGTCGGTTATGACCTGGATGTCCTTCTCGATCCGTTTCGCGTCGTCTTCCGAGAGCTTGCCGTCCTTCAGCTGCTTTTTGGCCGTCTCCATCGAGTCGCGGCGCGTGCTGCGGATCGACACATGGCCTTCCTCTGCGAGCCGGTGGGCGATCTTGACGAACTCCTGCCGCCGCTCCCGGCTCAACTCGGGCAGAGGCATGCGGATCAGGCTGCCGTCGACGATGGGATTGATGCCCAGATTTGCGGCTTGGAGCGCTTTTTCAATACTTCGAATGATCGATTTATCCCACGGGGTGATCTGGATGAGGCGCGGATCGGGGGTGGTGATGGCCGCGCAGTCCCGAAGGCGCATGGAGGTGCCGTAGGCCTCCACCATGACGTTCTCCACCATGGAAGGCGAGGCCTTGCCGGTGTGGATGGTGCCAAATTCCTGGAGCGTATGATCGAGGGCCTTCTTCATCCTGCCCTGCATGTCGGTGAGAATCGGGTGGTTCATGGGGTTTTCAATGGGTTGGGTTGAGATTCGAGCGGCGCGCGACGCGTGCGCCCCCGGGTGCCGGCCGGAGGACGGGGCGCGGGGGCGATCTAGCTTCGGACAAGCGTGCCGACCTTTTCGCCCAGGGCCGCCCTCTTGATGATATGCGGCTCGGCAAGGTTGAATACGAGGATCGGCACGTTGTTGTCGAGGCAGAGGGAGAACGCCGTGGAGTCCATCACGTTGAGGCGTTGGCGGAGAGCGTCGATGAACGTGATCTGGTCGTACTTCACGGCGTCAGGGAATTTTTTGGGATCCCGGTCGTAGATGCCGTCGACCTTCGTCGCCTTCATGATGATGTCGGCGTGCATCTCGCTGGCGCGGAGGGCAGCGGTCGTGTCGGTGGAGAAGTACGGGTTGCCCGTGCCGGCGACGAAGATCACCAGGCGCCCCTTCTCAAGATGGCGGATGGCGCGGCGGAGAATGAACGGTTCGGCTATTTCGTTCATCGGGATGGCGCTCTGCACGCGCACGTTCACCCCCATCTTCTCAAGGCAGTCCATCAGGGCGAGTCCGTTGATCACCGTGGACAGCATGCCCATGTAATCGCCGGTCGTGCGGTCCACGCCGCGCTGGCTGCCGGTGAGGCCGCGAAAGATGTTTCCGCCGCCGATGACGAGGCCGATCTGGACGCCCAGATCATGCACTTCCTTCACCTGGGAGCACACTTTCTCGAGGATGCCGGCATCGATGGGATCGCCCGACTTGCCGCCCCGGAGCACCTCACCGCTCAACTTGAGCACCACGCGCTTGTATTTGACGGCCGGTTGTCCGGCTGGCTGGTCCTGCATGACGCAGGATGTAACGGTCCGCCGGATTCTGCGTCAATCGCGGAGATGACCCGACAGGGCGGGGTGGCCTGAAGAGTCCGCGCGGATCTTCCGAGAAAACACTCTCGACCCCGGCAGATTATTGGCGTTTCGTGAGGGAGCTGCCCAACAAAGCCAAATCCATGAAAATAGGAACAACGATTATTGCAGCCGCCACGATTGTCACCATGAGCAATCTTCTTTCTGCCTCCGATCTTGAAACTGCAGTTTACGGAAAACTCGCCGACGGCCGTGAAGTGAAGATATTCACTCTCACCAACGCCAACGGCCTTGTCGCCAAGGTGACGGAATACGGCGCGATCCTTGTCGGCGTCGAGGTGCCGGACAGCCAGGGCAGGAAGGCCGATGTCACCCTGGGCTACGACACGCTCGCCGGCTGGTTGACCAGCCCCAGCTTTTTCGGCTCGACGGTGGGGCGTTTCGGCAACCGCATCGCGCACGGGAAATTCGCGCTCGACGGAACGGAGTATTCACTGGCCACGAACAATTCCCCCGGCGGAATACCCTGTCACCTGCATGGCGGCGTCAAGGGTTTCGACAAGGTCCTCTGGCACGGCAAGCCCGTTCGCAAGGCGGGCGCGCGGGGTGTCGCCCTGTCGTATGTCAGCAAAGATGGCGAAGAGGGTTACCCCGGCACGCTTAAGGTGGGGGTGACTTATTGGCTGAACGATGCCGACGAGCTGATCTGGGAGGCGACAGCGACAACCAACAAGCCCACGGTCGTGAATCTCGCCAACCACACCTATTGGAACCTCAGCGGCGATCCGACCAAGCCCATCACCGACCATGTGCTGACGCTGGCAGCCGACTCCTATCTTCCGACTGACAAGGGTCTCATTCCCACCGGCCAGATTGCGCCTGTCGCGAATACGCCGATGGATTTTCGCACGCCGACGATCATCGGTTCGCGGATCAATGACCAATTCGAGGCGCTCGCGTTTGGAGGGGGCTACGATCATTGCTGGGTGCTGCGCAGCGGACCGGGCGTCCGCCTTGCCGCGGTTGTGNNCCAGTTCTACAGCGGCAATTTCCTCGACGGCGCGACGACCGGGAAGAACGGGATCAAATATCAGGTGCGGACCGGACTGTGTCTGGAGACAGAGGGCTTCCCGGACGCGCCCAACCATCCCGATTTTCCGAGCGCGGTCCTCCGGCCCGGCCAGAAGTACCAGCACACGATGATTGTCCGGTTCAAGAAATAGTGTGCAGGAGATCTTGAACGTCCGCCGGCTTGACGAGCGCCCGGCGGAT
>PMKA01000428.1 GCA_003157575.1 Opitutia bacterium | reverse complement strand
AAACGTGGCGACGAGAAAGATCTTTTGAGCCTCGTCGCTTCCCAATATCCGGACGACCACGCCCGGGAAGAACCCATCCAGTATCTTCTGCAGCGCACGATAGGTCTCGTTGAACCAGACCACGTTGGGTCCATTGCGTTCGTACACGGCGCCGATGACCAGATGGGTGACGGGATCGCGATACACCCAGCCATCCGACAGACCGCCGCCGTAGAATTCATAGGCTTCGTCCTGCAGCACCACATCGCCCAGCTTGCCGGTTGCGCCTTCCATGAACTGCAACGCACGCGGCTTCCCGTTCTGGCGGGGCCCCCGGACCAGCAACTGTCCCGGCTCGTCGCCGCAGCCAACGACGCCGATGTCCTCCAAATCCACGGGGCATTCTACCCAACGCCGGTCCATCAGCCGGTGCAATATCGACCGCCCATTCAGGATGGTGATCGCAAATTCGAGCCTTCCCTCCTTGTCCGCCAGATATTGGTAGCCGATTCCCGGTTCGGCCGCGGGATAACGGTTGACGATGTGCCGCTCGTTGTTGTCGCGCGCAACCATCAGGTCGCTATAGGTGGCTCCGGCCTTAAGCGCGTTGATAAAAATGCCACCAGCAATGTCGGTGTCGATCGCCGCCACTCCGAGATCCTTCCCGGTCTCCAGGTTGTCATAGCTGTTCCAGACCAGCGGCCGGAGGCGGTTTTGCGTTGGTACGGCGACCAGACGCGAACCGTAATACTGCAGCAACGGATAGGCTTTCCCGATTGATCCGACGTTGGCGGCAAACAAACCGAGACCATAGAGCTTTCGCGCGCCGAGCTCGAAAACCAGTCTTCTGTCGTTGAGCCAGCTAAATCGATAGACATCCTTGTCGCCGGAACCGCCGACCCGTTCGGCCGTCTTTGTTTCCAGCTCATATACCATGAGCTCATGTTTGTCCTCGCCTGCGGTTACGAGCGCCGCGATATGCGTGCCGGACAGGTTTAGTTGCGGCTGCTGCAGGACCAGCGGGCGGAAAAAGTCGACGATCGGGACCGGTTCGGTGTCCGGAACAGGGCTGGTGCGGCTCAGGTCGTAAGACTCGGATCCCGCGGCCCAGTTCGCGCCGGCGGGCAGAATAGAAAGGAGCAGAAAAAAACCAAATCGGAATGCTGACATGTTGTTTGGGGTATTGTCGGGAAAAGGAATCTCGGCGCTGCAAACGGTCAGGGGCAGTTTCACGGTTCGGGGAGACAAAACAAGAAAATACAAACTGTCGCGGGCGGGCGCCGCCCTCTGGAGCCGACACGGGTCCGCCGGAAAGCGCCCCAGTCTGCTCGGACCCCTGAGCCTGCCTGCGGTGCCGCAGACCCTGAGCTTGTCGAATCCGTTGAAACGGCGGCTTCCAGGCCACGGTGCGGCTTAACCCTGGAAGTGCACCGTATGGTTCACAACACCTGCGAGCAAAGACAACCTGACGGCCTCGGCTGCAATTGCCGGATGCCGAAAATCCTTCCCCACTCCGGGTTGACGCCCGCACCGTCCTGCGTCCTGCTCGCCTCCTGCTCCAATGATCAAGGTCTTTGTCTCTGGCTTCTACGATATCGTCCACGCCGGCCACCTGCAGTTCTTCCGCGAAGCCCGCGCGCTTGGCGACCACCTCACGGTGTCCTTCGCCTCAGCTGACGTCCTGTGGCGGGAACGCCAGAGGCGCAGCTCCCTGCCCGACGAGCACAAGCGGGCGCTGATCGCGTCGCTTGGGCCGGTGGATGAGGTGGTGATCGGCGGCGGGCCGGACGAGGGGCTCGAATTCAAGGAACAGTTCCTCCTCCTGCGGCCTCACATCCTCGCCGTGACCGAGGACGACCGGTACGGCGCCGCCAAACAGGCGCTCTGCGCGCAGACCGGGGCGCGCTATGTCGTCCTGCCCAAGACACCGCCGCAATTTCCTCCGGTTTCCACCTCCGACATTGTGCGTTGGATACGCGCGCCCCAGGAAGCGCCGTTGCGGGTCGATTTTGCGGGCGGCTGGCTCGACGTGCCGCGTTTCGCACGGCCGGGCGCCTACATCGTCAACTGCGCGATCTCGCCCGCCGTGTCGTTGCGGTCCTGGCCATACGAACGCAACGCCGGGCTCGGCGGCAGCGGGGCGTGGGCCTTGCTCAACGGCTGCAATGGCGTGGATTCAGAGCTCGACCTGGGCGTCGGCTGGCAGGACCCGGCGGTCATTTCCGAGTCCGGCCTGTGCGTCTGGCGGAGCGGCCGGCGTCCGGAGCTGGAAATCAAGACAGACGGGGCTTTCTTGCGTGGACGCATGGCGGTCTTCTGGACCGGGACGCAGCATTCAACCCCCGGCGTGGCCAACCAGCCGCGCAACTACGACGCCATCGAGCGCGCCGGCCGGACCGCCCGCGACGCGGTGTGGCGGCAGGACCTGGCGCAATTGGCCGAGGCCGTGCGCCAGTCCTCGGCCGTTCAGACCGCTGAAGGCATGGCCCCGCTGCCGGCCGACCTGCCGGGAATGCTGGCATCGAAATATTGCGGCGGCGGGTTTGGCGGGTACGCGGCCTATCTTTTCGCCGACAGCGCCGCGCGCGACGCGGCCTGCGCGCGACCCGGCCTCCGCCCAATCGAACCTTACGTCGCCCAACGCTGACAACCCGCCGGCGGTGGTCGAGATTCTCCGGAATCCCTGCGGCCCGCCATCGACGGGGTACTCCTCCCCGGTCTTGTCCGGCCGATGCCGTTGCAGTACTGGGCGAGGCTGATTCAGAATCCGCGCAGCACGGTGCTGCTCCGGCGGGTGAGACCGGGCGCGGGTGTGCGTTGCAGGACGAGATACTCGATGCCCATCTTCGCGCAGTATTCGCGCTTGCCTCCCTTGTCGCCGTCTTCGTTGACGGCGTAGATGTCCGGCTTGATCCGGCGAATCTCGGGATCGGCGTCGATCCAGCCGTCGCCCGACGCGATAAGCGCCTGCTTAACGAATTTGATCGAGCCGACGACGTAGCGGCGCTCCTCCTGGGGCATCAGCGGATGGCCCTCGCCCTTGAGGAACCGGATGTTCGCGTCATTGCCCACGACCACATACAGGTCGCCGTGAGCGCCGACCTCCTCGAAGAAACGGACGTGGCCGGTATGGAACCAGTCGTAGCAGCCTGTGACCACGACCTTCCGGCGGCCGGGAACGGATGGCGCCGGGGATATCTCGGGAAAACCGCTCATCTGCGCCGCGGTCACGACGTGGTACTCAATGTCGTTTTGCAGGCACCATTCGCGGCGGGCCGGATTCGCGCCTGCCTCGTCATCCACCCAGACCCGCGGCCGGGAACCCTCGAGCACGGGCAATCCCACGGGATCGAACGCCGCAGCGACCGGCAAAACGCGGGCGACGTGGCGAACGGCGTCCAGGAAGTAGCGCCGCTCGGCCAGGGGGAACTTCGGTGGCGCCCCCGTCAGGCCTTGCAGCATCTCGTCCGGCCAGAGCGCGACGCTCAATTCGCCGAACCGGGCGGCCTCGTGCAGAAACCGCAACTGCGGCGAGCGCAGGTTGTCGAATCCACCCGAAACAAAAACGGCGCGACGGTTCATTGCGTGATGCGGATCACGTTATCGGGAAACACCTTCGTTCAGGGGCCTCCAAAATCGGGGTGGTTTTCTTTCGCCAAGACATCGGGGGGATCACCTGCGAGCGTTGCGCCTCTGAGCCCGCATGTCGAGCGATGATGGAGCGCACGCACCGTCGCCGTCACTGTCAGACAGCCTGTCAAAACGCAAGTCAGACAGCCTCCCAGCCCGGATGCCGGCTTGCTCGATGGCCTGCGCGCAGACGGCAGATGAACCCCCGGGGCCGAGCCTGCTACCCGGCGCAGCGGAGGCTTGTCGATTGGCGGGGCGGTGTCCAGAGTGCCGTACATGAACGTGCGCGGAAAAGACTACCGGGCCGTGTGGATGGATGGACGCGATGTCGTCGTGATCGACCAGCGCCTCCTCCCGCACCGTTTCGCGCTGCTCAGGCTTCGGGACCACCGCGAAACGGCGGAGGCCATCCGGACGATGATCATCCGTGGCGCAGGCACGATCGGAGCCACGGCGGGCTACGGACTTGCCCAGGCCTGTATCGAGGCAGCCCGACTCCGCGACCGGCGCTCCTTTCGCGCATACGTCCGCCGCGCGCGCACGACGCTCATCCGCACGCGCCCGACCGCCGCCGACCTCAAGCACGCCGTCGATCGCGTCCTCGCCGCGAGCGAGTCGGTCACCGGCGTCGATGGCGCTGTCGCCGCCGGCCTGGCGATGGCCGCGCGGATTGCGGACGAATATGTGGAACGCAGCAGAAGCATCGCCGAGATCGGACTTCCGCTGATCCGGCGGCGCGCGCGGATACTCACCCATTGCAACGCCGGCTGGCTCGCGCTCGTCGACTGGGGCAGCGCCACCGCGCCGATCTATCTCGCGCACCGGCGCGGACGCGATCCGTTCGTCTGGGTCGACGAGACGCGGCCGCGCAACCAGGGCGCCGGCCTCACCAGTTGGGAACTTCTGCAGGAGGGCGTGCGGCACGCCGTGATCGCCGACAATGCCGGCGGCCATTTCATGCGCCGCGGGGACGTCGACCTGTGCATCGTCGGCGCCGACCGCATCGCCGCCAACGGCGACGTGGCAAACAAGATCGGCACCTACCAGAAGGCCGTTCTTGCGCATGAGAACGGCATCCCCTTCTACGTCGCGGCGCCCAGCTCGACCGTCGACCCGCTCTGCCCGCGCGGCGACGCGATTCCGATCGAGGAGCGGGACGAGGACGAGGTGCATTGGGTCGGCGGGGTTACCTCGCAGGGCCGTCGGGCGCGCGTGCGCGTCACGCCCCCCGGCGCCGCCGCCGCGAATCCCGCTTTTGACGTGACGCCGGCGCGCTACGTGACCGGTATCATCACCGAACGGGGCATCTTCAAACCACGCGAAATCCGCCAATGCCTGAGCGCTATGTAGGCACCAAGTTCCTCACTGAGTTCGCACGCGCCGACGCGCCGCGCGACGCCCGCATAGGGGAATTGGCGGAGCATTGCCACCACCTTGCCCGCCTTGGCCTCGGGGGCGACACCGCAGGCAACCTGAGTTTCCGGACCGCAGGCGGCTTCATCATCAACCGTACCGCCGGCCACCTCGGGCGGATCGAATCCGACGAATTCGTCGAGGTGCTCGGCGTCGATCTCGCGGCCCGCGTCGTCACCGTCGCCGGCCACCATGAACCGTCGAGCGAAAGCCTGATGCACGCCGCAATCTACGCGGCCCGCGCCGAGGTCAACGCCGTCTTCCACGGACACTGCGCTCCCCTGCTCGCGGCGGCCGGCTCGCTCGGACTGCCCGTCACGGAGCGGGAGCAGCCGTACGGCACGCCGGAGCTTGCGGCGGAGATCATGGCCGTGCTCGGCGAAAACGACCTGATCATTCTGCGCGGCCACGGTTTCGTCGCGCTGGGGCGGACCATGGACGAGGCCGCCGGCCGCGTCGACGCCGTCCTGCACAGGCTGTCGGAACGCTAGCGAGAAGGGCATGCGCGCGCTGCACGCCTTGCCCGGGGACGCCGCCTGCCGTCCAAAAAGCGCATAAGCCATTTGCTCGGAGCTTGCGTGTCCGAAGCTCCGCCCGTATGCCTCGCGCCGTGCTTCGCGGAACCAGACCCGCCCTACTCCTACTCCTCGTCCTGCTTCTCTGCGGCAGTGTCACCGCCCAGGTGACCGAACAGGCCCCCGTGGCCACTTCGGACCAGACATCATACGACATCAACACCGGCGTCGCCGTGCTGACGGGACATGCGCGCGTCGAGTACGGATCCGCGCTGTTGCTCGGGGACGAGATCCGCCTCAACCAGACCACGGGACAGATCTCGGCCCAGGGCCATTTCTCGATCACCTCCGGCGCCCAGCGCCTTCTCGCGGCCAGCGGGACCTACAACCTCAACACAGGAGCGTTCAAGTTGAAGGATTTCCGGGCCGGCGAGCCGCCCTTTTTCGTGTCGGCGGCCACGGCCGAGGGCACAAGGAAGGAGATGATCCTGACCGATGCCGTGGTCACCTATAACGAGCCGGGAAGCTTTTCCCCCCGTTTGTGGGCCGACCGCCTTGTATACGTGCCGGGGACGAAGATCTCCGGGGAGAAGGCTTATCTCGGCTTTGGCGACCGCCGGCTCATTCCCGTGTCGAAGTTCGATCGCCCGATCGGCGCTGCGATGCTTCCCCTGGTCAGCATCCGCGGGGGCTTCAGCCAGACTCTCGGCGCCAGCCTTGACGTCGGTGTCCGTTTCCCGGTGTGGCAGGGGGTCAACCTCGGCGCTGACGTCGGGGAATACACCGCGCGCGGCCCGATGGCCGGGCCTGCGGGAGCCTACAGCTATAACGCGAACGGGCAGGACGTCACCGGCAGCTTCGCCTCGGGATTCATCAGCGACCACGGGGACCGCCGCACGGACATCCTGGAAAAGGATGTGCCGAAGAATCGTGGATTTCTCGATTGGAGCCATCAGGAGATCATCGACGAAAACCTGACCGTGATCGGGCAATACAACTGGTGGAAGGATTCCGCGGTGCTGCGCGATTTCCGGCCCGATCAGTTCGACAAGGTGCAGGAGCCCGACTCGTTCTTCGAGGGAACCTACGCCGGCAACAACTATTACCTCGACCTGTTCACCCGGATCGCGCCAAACAACTTCGAGCTCGTCCAACAGCGCCTGCCGGAACTCCGCTTTGATCTCGTGCCGACCGCGATCGGCGGCGGAATTTACGAGCGCTTCAACGCAGGGTTTGCCGCTCTTGAGGAGGATTCTCTTTTCAGCGGGGCGACGCTGCGAAGCGACCGCTTCGACACCTTCTATTCCATCGAGCGACCGTTCTTCCCCGCCCCATGGCTGAACATAACGCCGGTCGCCGGCGGGCGGCTGACCTACTACGACAAGGCGGTGGGCGGACGCCAGGATTACACGCGCTGGCTCGGGGAGCTCGGCGTGGACGCCTCGCTGCAGACCAACGGCACGTTCGATTACAAGAACAACCTCTGGGGCATCGACGGCCTGCGTCATCTGATGACACCCGTCGTCTCGTACCGCTACATCCCGGAGATTGACCGCGGCCAGGCCTACATCCCCCCGATCGACACCAGGGTGTTCTCCACGGACCTCCAGCCCATCGAGCTTGGCAGCATGCGCAACATCGACGACCTGCACGGCGCCAACGTCCTGCGGATCGGCCTCGACAACCTCCTGCAGACCCGCGACGCCGGCTACGGTTCGCGCGACCTCGTGAAGTTCAACCTGGCGTCGGACCTGAACATCTCGACGGATCCGGGCCAGCGCAGGTGGTCGGATGTCTACCAGGAGATCGCCGTCATGCCAAAATCATGGATGCGTTTTTCGGTGTTCGACCGTCTGGGTTCCGGGACGCTCGGCCTGCATGAATTTAACAGCAAACTCGAACTCAGCGACCATGACTGGTGGACGGTCAAGCTGGCCTCGGCCTACCTCCAGCACCAGATCGAGGAGTACTTCGTGGAATACGACCAGCGAATCAACGAAGCCTGGAAGAGCCTCGTCCGTGTGCGCTACGACGCCATGCTCCAGCGGTGGGACGAGCTGACTTTCGGACTCAGGCAGAATCTCGAGAACACCTGGAGCGTGCGCTACGAGGTTTCCTGGACCCACGGGCAGCAGCGCGAATCGTCCTTCGGTGTGAGCGTGCAGGTCGATCTGATCCATTTTTGACCTCGCCTTCCATCGTCCGCAACCAGCAGCAGACGTTCCAGCGCCTGTGGCGGAACGTGCTTCCGCACATCCGGACCGACCGCGATCTCCCTGCGCGGATTCAATCCCTTCTGCGCCGTCGCGAATTCGGCTCCCGCGACCGCAGGCTCTATCGCGAACTGCTTTACACCGCGGTGCGCCACCTGCCATGGATCGAGGAGCTCTCGGGTCGGCCGCAGCCGGATATCATCCGCGCGCTCGCGTGGCTTGCGGCGGACACGCCGGCGACCCACGGCCTTCGCTCGTCGCTTGTGGACGACTGGCCGGCCTGTCCCGCGACGGTCGCCGGCCGGGCGCAGTTCCTCGGGGTCGAACGGTGCCTGATGCCGGAGTGGTTTCGCGAGCATTGTCCCGAGGCTTTTGTCCCGCCTGACATCGATGTGCTGGCAACCCGCCCGCCCCTGTGGATCCGGATGCAGACGGCGGATGCGGGAGCGGTCCAGACGGAATTCTCCGAGCGCGGCTGGCCGGTCCGGCAGGCGGCGACCCTGCCCGCTGCTTTCGAAATTCTAGCCGAGGCCGACCTCACCACCACAACGGCCTTTCGGGAAGGTCTCTTCGAAATTCAGGATCTCGGTTCCCAGCTTGTTCTCGCCGGCGCACCAATCGGGCCGGGCGGATGCTGGCTCGACGCCTGCGCCGGGGCCGGAGGGAAAACCCTCCAGCTCGCCGCCCTCCTGGGAACGGGGGGCCGGGTTGAAGCCTACGACGTCCGGCCGGAAGCACTGTCCGAGTTGAAGGAGCGGGCGCGTCGCGGCGGTTTCAACAACATACGCGTTCTGGACCGGATGCCGGACCGGACGGCCTACGATGGCGTGCTCGTGGATGCCCCGTGCAGCGGCAGCGGCACGTGGCGCCGCGCCCCGCATCTGAAATGGTGCACAACGCCCGGCGACATCGCAGCCCAGGCCGCCAGACAACGGCAGCTGCTCGAGCAGTGCTGCCGGCACGTCGCTCCCGGAGGGATGCTCATCTACGCCACCTGTTCCCTCAGCCGCGTTGAAAATAGCGACGTCGTGAACGCCTTCCTGACAAATCACCCGGAATATTCGGCGCCGGCAACGGTCCGGACCTTCGGCTGTCCGCAGGATGCCGCGGGTCTGACCTTTCTCCCGGCAATCCACGATACCGACGGCTATTTCGTCAGCCGCATGCACCGGCTTGCTTGATTTTTCCGTTGCGGCCCGACTGCCGGCACCAACGATGGCGCCGTGGTTCTCGACGCCGATTATCGCATCAAGCTCCAGGCCTTTGAAGGGCCGTTGGACCTGCTGCTCTTCCTGATCCGGAAGAACGAGCTCGATATCTACGACATCCCGATCGAACAGGTCACGCGGCAATACCTCGAGGTGATCTTCGCCATGCAGGAACTCGATCTGGAGCTGGCGGGGGAATTCTTCGTGATGGCCGCGACCTTGATGGAGATCAAGAGCCGCATGCTGCTGCCGAAGGATCTGCAGGCGGTCGATCCCAACGCGCCCGACGAGGAGGAGATGGATCCGCGCTGGGAACTCGTGCACCAGCTCATCCAGTAC
>PMKA01000298.1 GCA_003157575.1 Opitutia bacterium | reverse complement strand
ATTCAAATCGCTTCGAGCCCTCGAGACCGGAGACCTCGATGAATTCGCGCGCCTGATGGACATCCACTGGCAGCACAAGAAGAGCCGCTCGGGCGGCATGAGCAATCCGCAGATAAACGAATGGTACGACTGGGCGATGCAACATGGCGCGCTCGGCGGAAAGCTCATCGGCGCCGGAGGCGGCGGCTTTCTGATGTTTTATNNACGACAAGACCAGACTCCGCCGCGCCATGCGGGAAAAGGGCCTGCACGAAGTTCGCTTCCGGTTCGACTTCGAGGGCACCAAGGTCGTGATACAGGACTAGGGGAAAACCTCGAAACCGCAAAAGCGGGAAGGCGGGAAACTGGGGAATCAGGCGACCTTCTCAACGAAAAGTGGGATGATGGCCAAATGGGTAGGTCCAATGAGGGGAAGGTCGAGAAATGGGACTCGCAATCCGAAGAAAGCGATGAAGCCTCAATCTGTGAAAACTGACAAGACCGGCATTGCGGAAAAGGAAGCTGCCGAGACTGTCTATTGGGTGGAGATTTGCGTCCGCGGCAAGATCGGACCTGAAGCTGGCGCGCAGGATCTGTCGACTGAGGCCAGCGAACTGCTGGCGATCATCACCACAATCAATCGCAAGGCTAAGCACCGTTAGCATCCCTTCGTTCCCCGCCTTTCCGCCCTTCCGCTTTTCCGCTTTTCCGATGTCTCCCGATCTGCCAGTGGCCATTCTCGCCGGGGGTCTTGCAACCCGCCTGCGGCCGATCACCAGCCAAGTGCCAAAGCTGCTCGTCCAAGTCGCGGGAGAACCCTTCTTCTCCCACCAACTTCGGTTGCTGCGAAAGGCGGGCCTCACCCGCGTCGTTCTTTGCGTTTGATACCTCGGCGAATAGATTGTCGAGCGGTATGGCGACGGAAGCGCATGGGGGATGAAGATCGACTACTCGTTCGACGGTCCGCGACTGCTCGGGACCGGAGGCGCCCTCATCCATGCCCGCGCCCTGCTCGGTGATGCATTCTACGTGCTTTACGGCGACAGCTATCTGCCCATCGATTACCAGGCCGTCGGCCGCGCGTTCCTCCTTGCTGACCGGCCCGGCCTGATGACCGTTTTCGAGAACAACGGCCGCTTCGACACAAGCAATGTCTGGTATGCCGACGGCCGGATACGGATCTATGACAAACGGAATCCGCTGCCCCAGATGCGCCATATCGACTATGGACTCGGGCTGCTGCGAAGCCGGGTGCTCGACAGCTGGCCCCGCGATGAAGTGGTTGATCTCGCCGCAATCTACGGCGGGCTTGTGGAACATAATGCGCTTGCGGGTTACGAAGTGAGGCAACGTTTTTACGAGATCGGCTCGCCAGCCGGCCTTGGGGAGCTCGACGCGTTGCTTCGGGCCGGCAGGTTGCCGTCCAGCTGAAGCATCCTCGTTTGACGAACGCCGCCAATAATGTAACCGATCAGTGTTTCAGCCCTTCAGCCCCATGTCCTATTCGATCCAACACCTGCAGGAGACGGCGGCGATTCTGGCCAAGATCGATCCGGCGGATTGCGAGAAATGCGTCGCGGAGCTGCGGGGCGTTCGTGACCGCGGAGGCCGCCTCTTCATCCTGGGCGTCGGCGGGAGCGCGGCCAACGCATCCCATGCCGTGAACGATTTTAGGAAGATCGCCGGAATTGAGTGCTACGCGCCCACCGACAACGTCTCGGAGCTCACCGCCCGGACCAACGATGAAGGTTGGACAAGCGTGTTTTCCGAATGGCTGCGGGGCAGCCGCCTCAATGCAGAAGACGGGCTGCTCGTTCTTTCGGTCGGTGGAGGCGATCTGGAGAAGAACGTTTCCCCGAATCTCGTGCTCGCCCTTCAACTGGCGAAACAGGTCGGCGCGCGAATCATCGGATTGGTGGGCAGGGACGGCGGCTTCACCGCGAAAGTGGCCAATGCCTGCGTCATCGTTCCCACAATCAGCCCCGACAACGTGACGCCCCACACCGAGGCCTTCCAGGCCGTGCTCTGGCACCTCTTTGTCTCACATCCGGATCTCAAACTGAACAGGACGAAGTGGGAGAGCTTTTCGCCGGTGGCGAAAAGCTAAGGCGCCTGCGGCGCACAGATCAGCCCCCGCCGCGTGCCGACGACTCCGCAAGTCTGTTATCAGTCTCAACGATCTCCATTCTCTTTTTTCAGTGTCTGAGATGATGGCTCTTCCAGTCCTACCCAAGGAATACAGCGGGGCGACGCGAACTGCGCGGCGGCCCGCTGTATTCCTTGACCGCGACGGTACGCTCAACGCTTCCTTCATGCGGGATGGCACGCCATGCCCGCCGCCTTCCGTCGACGATTTCTCCCTGCTTCCGGGTGTTGCCGAAGGTTGTGCCCGCCTGAAGGCTGCCGGCTACGTACTCGTTGTCGCCACCAACCAGCCGGATGTCGGACGTGGCACCCAGACGCGGGCGGCAGTGGAGGCCATCCACGCCCTGCTGCGCGAACTGATCCCGGTCGATCGCGTCGAGGTGAGCTTCGACTCCGGCCGCGAGGACCCGCCTTCGTCCTTCCGCAAGCCGGCACCCGGAATGCTGCGCCGCGCGGCGCGGGAGCTCGGACTGGATCTCGCCCGATCCTGGATGGTCGGCGACCGCTGGCGCGACGTCGACTGCGGAAAAAACGCAGGATGCCGGACCGTCTTCATCGACGGCGGCCACGGCCAAAGCCTGCGAAGCCAACCTGACTTCATCGTCGCTTCTTTCTCTGTCGCCGTGGACACCATTCTCGCGCACTCCGGTCCAACAAGCCCTGCAGCCTCTTCATGACTTCTCTCAACAACCTCAAAATCCGGCTCTTTGCCGATGGCGCCGACAAGACCGGCATCCTGGACCTTTATGGCAAACCGTACATCAAGGGCCTGACCACCAATCCGACTTTGATGAAAAAGGCCGGAATCAAGGACTATGAGGTCTTCGCAAAGGACATCCTTAAGACGGTCACCGCCAAACCGATTTCGCTCGAAGTGCTCTCCGACGAGTTCCCTGAAATGAAGCGCCAGGCGCTCAAGATAGCCGTCTGGGGCGGAAACGTTTACGTCAAGATCCCGATCACCAACTCACGGGGCGAATCATCGATTCCGCTGATCCGCGAACTGGCGGTACGCGAGGTGCGGCTGAACGTCACCGCGATCCTGACGCTCGCCCAGGTCCGTGACGTCGCGGCTGCTCTGAATCCCGCTGCTCCTTCCGTGGTCTCCGTGTTTGCGGGCCGGATCGCCGACACCGGCCGCGATCCGATGCCGATCATGCGCGAGAGCCGCGCCGTCCTGGCGAACCTTCCCGGGTCCGAACTACTCTGGGCTAGCGTCCGGGAAGTTCTGAACATCATCCAGGCGGAGGAGTGCGGCTGCAACATCGTCACCGTGCCCCATGAGATCCTGGGCAAGGCTGCCCGGCTGCTCGGCGCTGACCTCGAAGCCGTCTCGCTCGATACCGTAAAGACGTTTGCCAGGGACGCCGCTGCCGCGGGGTACACACTGTAATCAAACGGGGTCATCACAGTTTGGTGACAGTCACAGGTCGCGCGGCTTATCTTCGACAAGCCAGAAGCGCGTTGAAGCAAACTTGCGTCAACAGAGATCTGAAGGTCCGGAAGATAGACATTTACGTCACGTGCAGACTCGTACACGTTGCGCGTCTGCCATTTTCGTTTCCGCCCATGCCGAATGAACATACTTTTTGTCAATTACGGCGATTTCACAACCAACAGCCTTAATCACATAGGAGGATTCGCCGCTGCTCTGTCTCGTTTGGGGCATACCTGCGCGGTCGCCATTGCCGGGAAGAAAGAAACGCTGTCGGCCGTGCTCGCACCGGAGTTTATTCCTCTTTCCTACGACGACGTTCTCACCCGCCCAAGCCCCTTTCCAGATGGTCGGCCGGCGGATATCATCCATGCCTGGACTCCCCGGGAGTGCGTACGACGTTTCGTCCTAGCCTACCAACCGCGCGCCCGCGCCCGCCTGATTGTCCACATGGAAGACAACGAGGAACATCTCGTTGAATCTTGGACCGGGCGGCCGATCGCCGAACTCCGCGCCACGCGGGATGCCGATTTCGGAAGCGCCTTGCCGCAGTGTCTGCCGCATCCTGTGCGTTACCGCAACCTGCTCTGGCTGGCTGACGGCATCACGGTGATCATAGACCGCCTTCGCGAAATCATGCCTCCCGGTACTCCCGTGCACCTGCTGACTCTTGGAATTGATTTCGCGCTTTACCATCCCCAACCCGTCGACCCGCGACTAAGAGATGAGCTGTGCCTGCGCCCCGACGAAAGAGTCATTGTCTATTCGGGAAGCCTTTCGTTCGCCAACGAATCCGAAATTCGTGACCTCGATGCCGCCATACGGCTGCTCAACCAGCGAGGCATATCGACACGCCTGGTTCGGACAGGAGTCAGCTCACCCGAATTCAGCGGTGGATTCGCGGCGACCTATAGGGACATCGTTGTCGATCTTGGGTTCGTCGAGAAGGCTAGGCTGCCCGCTTTGCTCGCCCTCGCGGACGTTCTCGTCCAGCCGGGCCGCACTGGCGCATTTAACGACTTTCGGTTCCCCTCGAAGGTTCCGGAATTCCTCGCAGCCGGCAAGCCGGTCATTCTCCCCGGAACGAACATCGCCCGGCTCATGGAGGACGGCCGCGAAGCACTGTTTCTTCGCACCGGAAGCCCCGATGAGATAGCAGAGAAATGCGCCCTTGTTTTCTCCGATTCCGCATTGGCCAAGCGTCTTGGAAATGCCGCGCTCGCCTTTGCCAGGGAACATTTCGACTTGGAAACCAATACCGCTGCCCTCGAGGCCTTCTACACCTCCATTGCCCGCGTGCCGGCGCGGGCGAACTGGGCTGCCGCTACAGCAACTCCGTCATCTGACGTGCCCTTGCTGGCTGAGCAGGTCTCTGGAATAGCCGCGCGCCTGCCAGACTCCGCGGGTTCGGCCGACCCTGCCATGCTCAGGCGCCTCGCCGGCCTGACCGATGATCTGGCACCTGCTCTGCCGTCAGTTGGAAGCCGCCACCCGGACGGCATCCTTCGGCCGTTGGGAGCAGGTCTTGGAGGGTCGTCAATGCCGGCAGGATCAAGCGAGGCTAGCCGAAATCCAAGAGCGCGTTCAAACGCTTGAGGCGACGAACGCCGAACAGGCGCGAGGCAAGCAACTCCTTTCGACAAATCTAGATCAAAGAGATGACAAGATTAGGCGGATGCAGCAGTCCTACTCGTGGCAAGTGACCGCCCCGCTCCGCTGGCTGCGCCGCTGTCTCCTCGACCGACACCGCCGATCCGCTTGATCGACCCGGCTGGAGCACTGATGAAGAAGCGAACCTTTTCACGCCCCAAATGTCTCCAGCAGTCTCCCGTGAAACCACTACCCGTCCCCTGCACCCTTTCGGTGATCGTGCCCGTCTTCAATGAGCG
>PMKA01000003.1 GCA_003157575.1 Opitutia bacterium | reverse complement strand
GGACCTGGCCGACGATCCGACCAAACCGATGCAAACCCTCACCCTGGGGCTGCAAACGGCCGATCTCGTCGTCTCCGGCAATCGGATAAACCTCATCACCGCTGCGCTCATCGAGGGCACGCTCGCCGCTGTCCGTGCCATCCCCAGCCGTTATGCCGAGCTTCACCCGAAACAACCCTTCATCGCCAAAATCGAGATCAAGGCACTCAAGGGCGATTCGGAGGCGTGAGGATTTTTTCACGCCTCTGCTCCCGGCACTCGTGTTTCAAGAACAGAGCAGCGGCTAGCTTTGCTTCTGGTTATTCGCACGCATGAACGTCGGCGCACCCGCCTGATGCTCTCCGTAGAAGATCGGCGGCTTGCCCCGCTCTTGCACGAAAACCACATTTCCGTCTCGGTCATAAGACGTCGTTTTGAGCGGTTTGCGCTGGCCGTCTTGCTCGTAGACCGCACGGCCTGTGACGTTGCCAGCCGCGTCATAGTCCCGACGTTCGATTAAGCGATGATCACGGTCATAAAAACTTTCGCTCACGACTACGCCAGCGCGAGTTTTCATTAACTCCTGTGTTGTGCCGTCAGAGTTCTTTTTTCCCTCAAAGAGGTGATCGGATTCTTGGTTTTCCATAAACATCTCCTCATCGAGAGCCTGCTGTCGCCAGGGCTCCACCAGTTCCTAATGCAGCAGTAACGTACGGCCCTGCTAAGCCAGCAGTCGCAATTGTCGCGGCGGTTCCAGTAGTGATCAAGACTCCCGTCTCCAGTCGATCAAGAGTTTGGTCCGAGATCGTAGTTTGTGTTATCCACCGATCAAAGGCATTGATTTCATTCCTTAGCGGCCTGTCTGGAGTTTCTCGCACGGCCTCGATGTTTACGAACGCAGGGACCGGTATTTTCTGCCCACAGCCTCGATCATTATACTTCTGAATTGCATNNCGCCAACTCATAGGACCTGAGAAGCGGTTTCCGTAAAGACCACCTCTGTCAAAAAGCATGTCGTTATACCTACCGCGAATGTGACGCGCGAGATCCTTGATCGAATCTAACAAATCTCCGCAAGGATCTTTGCACGGATCAAACGGGTCCGGAGAAGCTACCGATGAAAGCCCGAACGGATCAACATGGTTGATAGGGTCGTTCAAACAGTAGCCGTAGAGGTTGAGTCCTCCCTGTTCAGCAATGGGGTCGCGGCTTAGCCAGCGGGCGAGATCAGCGCGGTAAACACGGAAGCGCGTCCAATACTCATCGTCTGAGTCACCGCGCATGTAGCCAGCATAACCAAAGTCGCTCTCCAAATCACCGCTGACCTTGGTCGTTCTCCCAAACGGGTCGTACTCATACCTTGCTCTCACCGCGCCACTGGCATCCGTCATCTCTCTGATCGAACCCAAGTGATCGGTGGTGAAGAAGTAGCTCGTTCCACCGACCTGCTCACCCTGGGCGTAGAAGCGCTTGGTGACGCTGTTCGCCCCGTCGCGCTCCTCCGCCGGTTGCGCTCCGCCTGCCCAGACCCACTGCTTGATCACGGTTCCGTTGAGCGTTTCCTGCACCCGCTGTCCAAAGCCATTGTAAACGAACCCGGTGACGTTCCCTCCCTGGGTGATCGACACCATACGGTTGGCGGCGTCGTAGCCGTAAACCTTTCCCGCGCCGTCGTTGATCATGTTTCCGTTCAGGTCATAGGTGAGCGTCCGCGCTGCGCCCCCGGACACCGTGATGCTGATCGTCTTCGTCGTGGTGTTCCCGTTCACATCCCTGGCCACCAAAGGAATCGCGTTCGCCCCGGGCGAGACATTCGCCGTCGCGGTCCAATTGCCGCCGGCGTCAGTGGTCACCGACTGGCCTCCAACGGTCACCGTCGCCCATTTATTGACTGTTCCCGAGAATTGCATCGGCCCTCCCGGGTTCTGGCCCGTCAACTGGTTCAAGTTGTTGTAGGTGGAGGAAGTCACCCCGGGGTCAATCTGCTCTCGGGTGCGGTTGCCCGCAAGATCGTAGGCATAGGAGAAATTCGTGCCCGAAGTCCCGTTGGGCACCGAGGCGCCCACGAGCTGATCGGCCGCATCATAGGCGAATGACGAGGTCAACGCCGCCGCGGCGCCGACCTGCTTGCTCCAGTTTGTGATCATCCCGGCGGCGTTGTAGCCATAGCCAAATGTCGAGAGATTGGCCCCGCCGGGAGCGAGGTTCTGGATCTGCGCCAGGCGCTGGTCGTCATTGCCCGGCGTGGCTGCGGAATTCGGATAGTAGGAGAAGTTCGTCACCTGCCCGTTCGGGTAGGCGATCTGCTGCAACCGTCCCGTCTGGTTGACATATTGATACCCGAAAGTGCCCAGCGGATTCGTCGCCGACTGGATCCGTCCCAGCGTGTCATAGACGACGCTCGAGGCGTTCGCCGTCTCGTTGATCGAGGAGCCGAGCATCCGCCCTAACTCGTCATACGTGTAGCTGATAGTGCTGTTGGTCAAGGTGTCCACCCAGCTTCCAATTCTGCCGGCGCCGGTCGTGGGCGTCACGGTCCCTGTTCCAGGCGTCGCCACGTTGGTGAGCTGGTTGTAGGTAAACGCCGTCGTCCCCACGCCGTCCGTCATCGTCAACAGACGAGGGAAGACCGGATCGTAGGTGTAGACGACGGGATCCGTGCTCGCAAGCTGGTTGCCGCTCGAATCCGCATAGCTCAACTGCTGGATGGAATTGTCCAGGTTGTACGCATAGTTCGTCACCTGGCCCATAGCGTCGGTGGCCGACTTCAAGCGGCTTGTTGAATTCTCATAATTATAGGATAGAAGCGTGCCGTCAGGAAAGATCTTTTTTGAGACGCGCCCCTGGACGTCGCGAAGCCATGTCGTGGCATTGCCGGCAGGATCGATGATCGCCGAGAGCGAGCCGCACGAGCACCAATCGTAGCTCGTCTTGCGCCCAAGCGAATCCTGCACCAGAGCCACATGACGCAAGGCATCGTGCATCTGCCGCGTCCAGCGCCCCAGTCGATCGCGGATCCACTCGGCATCGAGCCGGTTGTAGAGAATCTGGGTCGAAGTCCCGTCGGGATAGGTGATGCTCGTCGGACGGTCAAAAACATCGTAATTCGTGGTGACCGTGTAGCCTTCGGAATCGGTTGCGCTCTGGATGCGGCCAAAGCCATCGTAGTTGAACCGCGCCGTTGCGCCAGTCGCCGGGCCGTCCATCTGGACGAGATAGCCTGTCGCATTGGGATCAAGTGCCGGCTGCCCTGTCCATATCCCGGTCAGGCTGTACCAAAACGTTGTCGTCTGGCCCTTGGCATTGGTCACCGTGCGGACCTGCCCCGCCGAGTTATACGTGTAGAT
>PMKA01000300.1 GCA_003157575.1 Opitutia bacterium | reverse complement strand
CCGGGTTGAACGGGGTCGACCTCCTGCGGCGCCTTAACAAAGTCCTGACCGGTCTTCGCGTGCTTGTGTTTTCGGGCCACGAGAATCCGGTCCTGGTGAAGGAGATGCTTGAAGCCGGCGCCCACGGTTTTGTCGAAAAGACCGCAGGGTTGTATGAGCTGAAGAAGGGCCTCGAGACCGTGGCGAACGGGGGCACCTACTTTGGACCCTCGGTGGCCGCCCTCCTTCGCAACGTCGTCGCGAATCCGGGTTCCAGCTCCAGCTCCGATTTTCTGACCGACCGCGAACGCGAAATCCTGCAGCTCGTTGCGGAAAGCAACAGCACCAAGGAAATCGCCGTGAAACTCGGCATCAGCGTGAAGACNNGACAACCACCGCACGAACCTGATGCGGAAGCTCAATTTGCACGATGTTGCCAGTCTCACGCGCCACGCCCTCGAAATCGGGCTGATCCAGTAGCGATTCCGGAGCGTGCGGACGTGGCGCTGGACGAAGGCCGCCCATTGTGGCGCAGGGTGCCGTCCGGCCGCAGGACCTCGCGAAGGCTGGTTTCCGCCCGTGGTCTGTTCAAGGTTCCCCGATATTGGCGATCCCGCGCCTTCGCGGAGTCCGCTGCGGTCGAGATTCCCAACCCGCCTGCGCCGCCGGCAGCCTGCAGATGCGCCCCGCGCGGAGACCGGGTCGATAAATTCCTTGCGCAGGACTGTGGGTTTGGGCAATAACAGCAGCTCACTCCTGCCTCGTGCCATCGATGAACTTAATCTCTCGGAAACTGTGTCTCGTCCTCATCAGCGCTTCGGTGATTTTCGCCGGGTGCCACAAGAAGCCGCGCCCGACCCCGGCCGACACCACGCCGGTCGGCGGCGCTGCAATCGTGCCCGACAAGATCGACAATTTGGCGGATGCGTCCGCCGGGGGACTCCAGCAGCGTACTGATGGCGTCATCGAGGATGCCGACACAATCCGGAATTTGCTTCAGCCGGTCTATTTCGACTTCGACCGCTCGGCGGTGAAGGGCGATCAGAAGGCGAATATCGCCGCCGCCGCGGATTATCTGAAGAAGACGCCGCAATACCGGATGTTGCTTGAAGGTCACTGCGACTGGCGTGGCACTTCCGAGTACAACATGGGTCTCGGCGATCGCCGCGCCCAGGCGGTGAAACAACTGCTGCAAAGCCTCGGCATCTCCGCCGACAAGCTGCAGATCCTCTCAAAGGGCTCCCTCGGCGCCGCCGAGAAAGGCTCCCAGGAGCAGATGGCGAAGGACCGCAAGGTCGAATTCGTGATCCTGAAGAAGTAGCCCGCCAGCGACCGACGTATATTTTCGAAACGCCCCGGGGTTCGCCCCGGGGCTTTTTTTGCCTCAAATTCCCGGCGGAACGCAGCTCGCAGCCGGGAGCGAATCTGTCAATGTGTGGCCGCGGGCGTGGGCCCATCGACCTCGCCCGTCGACAAGCTCATCCACTCGCTCACGCTCGCAGCTACACGTTTACATCCCAGGTTGAATCGCTCCCTACCCCGCCACGATCGCCCCTGACAACACGATCGCGTAGGCGCTGAGATAACCACTGCTCCTGCCAAGCAGCCCGATGCATTCCGCCGGCCCCGCCGCCGCGCGCAGCCCGCGGTGCAGAACGAATCCCGACACCGCCGCCGCCGCCGCCACGGCCAGTGCCACGCCCGGGCCAAGCAGGCCAAGCGCCGCAAATGCAAGCGGGACCGCTGCTGCGACGGCATGCGCCGCGCCAAACTGGACGCGCGCGCAACGCAGGCCGAAGCGCACCACAAGCGTCCGCTTGCCGGCCTTCGCATCCGTGCCGGCATCCCGATAATTGTTCACCAGCAAAATATTGGTTGCCAGAGCTCCCACCGCCGCGCCCGCCAGCAGCGAGGATGCAGTGACGCATCCCGCCTGGACGAAGAACGTGACGCAGACCGCAACCAGGCCGAAGAAGACGAAGACGAAGACATCCCCGAGCCCGTGGTAGCCGAGTGGATACGGACCGCCCGTGTACGCGATCGCCCCCGCGATGCTCGCAACGCCGACCGCCACCAGCCACCAGCCGCCCCAGGCTACGAGCCCCATGCCGGTGCAGAAGGCCAGGCCGAACACCAGGCCCATCGCCCGCCTCATCGCTCCCGGCGTCACCAGACCCGCCGCCACCGCCCGGACCGGGCCGATCCGCTCCCGGGTGTCGGCGCCATGGACGTGATCATAGTAGTCGTTGGCAAAATTCGCCCCGATCTGCACGAGAAGCGCAAAAGCCAGGCAAAGGAGCGCCGCCGGCGCGTTGAACGCCCCGGCCCTCCACGCCAGCGCCGACCCGACGAGCACCGGCGAAATGGCCGCCGGAAGCGTCCGCGGCCGCGTGGCCGCCAGCCATGTCTTACAGCGGCTCTCTTCGGTTCGTTCGAAGGACGTCCGGGGATGCATCGGCGCCATTTGGCGATGGGTGTCCTAGCGCTTCAATGGCGAAATGGAGGAATCGAGATTTCTTTTGCGCTTCCCGCGGCTTTTTGCGGCTATTCTCTGCAAATGTCCGCCGATCTCGTCCAACTCGTCACCGACATCGCCCGCCAGGCGCGCGCCGCGTCGCTCGTGCTGGCCACGGCGTCGACTGAACAGAAAGACTCCGCGCTTGCACGCCTGGCGGAGTTGCTGCCTGCGTCGACAGAGGCGCTGCTTGCCGCCAACGCCAGGGACCTCGCCGCTGCGAGGGAAAACGGCTTGAGCGCCGCCCAGATCGACCGCCTGACGCTCGATCCCAAACGCATCGCGCAGATCGCCGAGGGTGTCCGCCAGGTCGCGGCGCTTCCCGACCCCGTCGGCGAGGAACTGGAGCGCACGGTGCGTCCCAACGGGCTCGACATCCGCCGCATCCGCGTGCCCATCGGCGTGATCGGCATCATCTACGAGGCGCGGCCGAACGTGACCGTCGATTGCGCGGTGCTCTGCCTGAAGTCCGGCAACGCCGCAATCCTCCGCGGAGGGAAGGAGATCTTCCACACGAACCAGGCCCTGGCCGCACTGGTGTCCGAGGCGCTCGCCAAGGCCGGCCTACCGGCGGATGCGGTGCAGCTCATCCCCACCACCGACCGCGCCGCGCTCACCACGTTGCTCAAGCTCGACTCGCTGATCCACTGCATCATCCCGCGCGGGGGCGAAAGCCTCATCCGGTTCGTGACCGAAAACTCCACCATCCCCGTCATCAAGCATTTCAAGGGCGTGTGCTTTGTCTACGTCGACAAGGAGGCCGACCCCGCCATGGCCGAGCGCATCCTTGTCAACGCGAAGGTGCAGCGGCCCGGCGTGTGCAACGCCGCCGAACAGCTGCTCGTGCACGCCGATGTCGCCGCGATCCTCCTTCCCCGCCTCGCCGGCGCGCTCCTCGCGCGGAAGGTCGAGTTGCGCTGCGACGCCGCAAGCGCCGCGATCCTGCAACAGCACGGCGTGGCCCACCGCGCCGCCGCCGCGGACGATTTCAAGTCGGAGTTCCTCGCACTGATCATGGCTGTGCGCATCGTCTCCTCGCTTGAGGAGGCCATTGCGACGATCAATCGCGACAGCTCGGCCCACAGCGACGCGATCGTCACCCGGGATGCTGCGGCGGCGCAGCGCTTCTTCGCCGGAGTGGACAGCGCCACGGTTTTCTGGAACGCAAGCACGCGCTTCAACGACGGTTTTGAGTTCGGCCTTGGCGCCGAGATCGGCATCAGCACGGACCGCCTGCATGCTCGCGGCCCGATGGGCCTGAGGGAGCTTTGCTCCTACAAATACATCATCACCGGGACGGGCCAGGTGCGCGGATAGCAGACTTCCCAGCCTGCATCGTTCAAAGCCGGGGGATGCGCACCAATTGTGCGCTCACGGCGTTTTCCCTTGCTTCTCCGGGAGACGGGCCTTTACTCCGACCCCTTCACCACGAAAACACCATGGCACGAGTTTGTTACGTCACCGGCAGAAAGCCGTCAATCGGCAGCATCATCAACCGCAAGGGCCAGAGCAAGAAAAGCGGCGGCATCGGCACACACGTGACGAGCATCACGCCCCGCAAGTTCCGGCCCAATCTTCAGCGGATTCGCATCAAGCTCGCCGAAGGCGGCACGAAGCGGGTCTGGGTCTCTGTGAAGGCCATGAAGGCCGGTTTGATTGAAAAAGTCTGAAGAACGGACGCGTCCGTTCGTCCCTTTGCCCGCGGCAACCGCCGCGGGCTTTTTTTGAATCTGGCGGATTTGGTCAATCCGGCGGTCCGTCACGCAGGAGCCTGTCGGGCTTCGCGCTCCATGCTGCTAGGGCCGGACGATGAGCTGAGTGCGCCGCGCGGGCTGGAAGCAGCTCTGCGCGAAACGCTGCAAGGCCGCGACATCCACGGCGTCGATATGCGCGCCGTAGTTCTTCCAGTCTTCGACCGGCAATCCGTACAGAACGTTGAGCCCCGCCTGCATCGCCCGGGCTGCGTTGGTCTGGAGACTCATCCAACGGGCGGCCTTCAACCTCGTCCGGCAGCGCTCCAGCTCCCCTTCCTCGACCCCGCCCCGCGATACGCGGGCAATCTCCGCCTCGATCTCGGCCAGGACCTCCGCGGCATGCCGGGGTTCGGTTCCGGCCATAAAATAGAACATAGCAGTGTGCAGCCCCACCACGCGGATCGAGCGCACGAAGTAGGCCAGGCCTTTCTCTTCGCGAACGCGTTCGAACAGCCGGGAGGACATTCCGCTGAAAAGCTCGTCGGCCACCTCGCTGACATAATAGTCGCCCGCCAGCAATCCCGGGCCGGGGAATGCCTGCATCACAACCGCCTGCTGGCGCGGCTGCGTTTCCACGAAGTCGCCGACCCCGGCCGATCCGTTGAAGACGCCGTCCGCCGAGGGAGGCTTCCCGGCCGGCAGGCTCGCGAGAAACCGGTGCAAGCGGGGTCCGATCAACCGGGGATCGAAGTCCCCCGTAACTGCGAGCACCACATTCCCGGCCACAACAAGACGCCGATGGAGCGCAGCAAGATCCGCCGGAACGAGGGCTTTCAGGCTCGCCTCGTCGCCATGGGCGTCGATTGAGAACGGATGCGCGCCGAAGAACAGGCTGCGCAGCCGCTTTTGCGCGAACGTGACCACGTCATCGGCATCCTCCTGAAGGCTGGCGAGCTGGGCGTCCCGCTCGACCGCAAAGGTGCTCTTCCTGAAAGTGGGCGAAAGCGCGCCGTCGGACAACAGTTCGAGCGCGAGGGAAAGATCCGCGGGCAAAACCTCGACAGCGAGGCCGAAACTGTTGTTTCCGGCGAAGGGATAGAACGAGCCGCCCACTTCCTCGATGGCCCGGGCGACAGCGGCGGCTGAACGCCGCCTGGTGTCCTTTGTCAGCAACGTCGCCAGCAATTCCGTCGCGCCGCGGGCGCCGGCTGCCTCGTGGACCGGCCCCCCGAGAAAGAGGAGTCGCAGATGAAGATTGGGCAGATGGTGGTCGGGCTGGAACACCAGCCGGGCTCCATTGGGCAGAACGACCACTTTAAAGCCGTCGGAACCTGCTCCGCTCCCGGGCGCCTCCGCGGGCGATTCCGCAGGTTTTGCCCCCGCCGGATTCATCGAGACGACGGTGAGCCGCTCGGGGACCAGATGGGTGCGCAGGACGCGGCGCAGATCTGCGGGCACGAGCAAGCGAAGGCGCTCGAAATAGGTGCGACAATAGCCGAGGTCGCCCACAACCACCTCGGCGACACCCAGACGCGAAGCCTGACCCGACATGGTCTTGCGCGTATTGATCTCTCCAACCACCGCCTGCCGAACCGCCTTGGCGATCAGGCGGGCGGAAAAACCGGTTTTTGCGCGCCGCAGAAGTTCGCACTCGACCGCAGCGCATGCCGCCTCGCGTTTGGCGGCATCGCACGTCAGCGAGATCAGGAACAGCCCGGCAGTGCCGGGATTCCAGGCATGCACATCGATGTCGTGCACAAGATGCGCCTTTTCGCGAATGGCCTGCCACAAGACCGAACTGTCGCCGCCCCCCAGGACGGCCGCCAGCACGTCGAGGGCCGGCGCATCGGGGTGCGCGAGCCCGGGAATCTGCCAGCCAAATTCAACATGGCTGAGCTGAACGTCCTCAAACAGGTGGCGGGTGCGCCGGGCCAGCTGCTGCGGCTCGCCGGGAAGCAGGACCGGCGCAAGCGAAGCCCGAGGGGACGCTCCGAAATGCGCATCGATCGCCGCCCGCGTGGCCGCAGGGTCGAACGCGCCTGCCACGACGACAACAAGGTTCTCTGGCGCGTAACGCGCCCGGTGGTAGGCCAGGAGGTCGTCGCGCGTGACGGCGGAGAACAGCTCCCGGTGGCCGATGATGGGATGACGGTAGCCGTGCTCCCGAAACGCTGTGGCAAACAGGGCCTCGCCCAGACGGTGATCCGGATCATCCTGCCCCATGTCAATCTCGCGCAGGATGACCTCGCGCTCCTTCGCCACTTCGTCGGCGGGAAACGTGGAGTGCAGAACGGCGTCCGCCAGGATGTCGATCGCTACCGCAGTGTGCTCCGCAGGCAGATCCACATAATAGACCGTGCGGTCAAACGTCGTGTACGCGTTGATCTGCCCCCCGTGCGCCTGAATCGTCATCGACAGTTCGCGACCCGCTCGCCGTGCCGTGCCCTTGAACAGCATGTGCTCCACAAAATGCGACAGGCCGGCGCCGCACCGGCCTCCCTCGTGAATGCTCCCGGTCTTTACCCAAACCTGGACCGACGCGACGGGAGCGGAACAGTCGCGCTGGAGCAACACGGTGGCGCCATTGGACAGGATCAGGCGTTCCGGTGGGACGCTCCAAAAACGATCGAGCAGCGAACAGTCGGCTTCGGATGAATGCATGAAAATGCCAGACCTTCACGCAGATTCCACGGCTTTTGTCGAGGTGCCGGGCCGCGGTTTGTCCGCCGGACGGAACGGCTTCACGAAAGCCTCCTCGAAATCATAGATGTCGGCAAAATCCTCGCGCCGATCGCTCTCGGTCTTGCTGAAGACCCGGTATTCGATGAGGTTAAAGACGATCTCGCCAAAATCGGAGCACCGGTGCACACCCCAGGATTCGAGCACGGTCTTGGCGAGCGGGCCAAACTGATCGAGCGCATAAACGCGCAATCCTTCCAGAAGTTCGCGGCCGGACACGTGTTGCGATTGCTGTGTGCGCGCCGGATCGCTCTTCTTGACGCTCTTCACAGTCTGATCGAGACCCAGGCGGACAAAGGTATAGGCCTTTTTGTCGTAACGGTTGTCCTCCTTGCAGATCAAATCCACTATCTCAGTGAAATCGAGGTCTTGCATCATGGTATCGGAAAAGTGACAGCGTCACCGGTTCTTTGCATGTGTTGAAAATCAACCCGGCAGCCTTGCACCGGCTCTTGGCGTGTCCTTCGCGCAAACGCCAGCTTTTTTTCATGAATGCCCCGCCTTCTTGCGGACAGGCTTCCAAGAATCTGGCAGATGTCGACTTAAGTTCCAAGGGGCCGGCCCTCCGAAGAGCGATGCGCGGGAAAATCGCCATCGTTTGCACATCGTGCTCGCAGAGAAACGACAGGTTCCTTAGGGTGGCGGCAAATGATCGCATCTTCGCCTTCGAATCATCCGCTGGGGGATGTCAGCAATTTCACCCGCACTGGAAAGCCGCTTGATACGGCGTGCGCGCGGCTGAAATCGGCGGGGCTGCGCATCACGCGTCCCCGGATCGCGATCATCGAAGCCCTGATCCGGCGAGACAATCCGGTGAGCATTGAACAGCTCCATCAGGATCTGGCGGATGACGCTTGCGACTTGGTTACGATTTATCGTTGTTTGGCGGTCTTCACTGAGCTTGGGCTCGTGCGGCGCTGCTTTTTCCACAACGGCACCGGGCTGTACGAGATCAATCTGAACGATTCCCGGCACCACCACATTGTCTGCAAGACCTGCGGGAAGGTGGAGCGCATCGACGCCTCGTTCACCGAGAATACCGAACGGATACTGTGCGAGCGCGGTTACGAACAGGTGACCCATCTGGTCGAATTCTTCGGCGTGTGTCCTGACTGTCAGAAGAAGGCGTCTGCAACGCGCCCGCTTTCTTCCCTGATCACACCATAACGCGGGTCTGCCATCCTGCGGCGCCAGGCAGGGAGTCCGCCGGATTAAGCGAGAGGTTTCCGCAGTTTCCTCCGCCATCTGAGGCGAAATCCGGAGCTCTGTCGGCGGCCCTATCCCGGCTCTTCGTGACGGTACCCGATCCCGTGAACGGTGACTATTGCCACGGGCGACTCCGGATCGGCTTCCACCTTCTTGCGAAGCTGCGCGACGTGCTGGTCAAGGGTCCGCGTCGTGCCGAAATAGTCGACGCCCCACACCGCGTTCAGGAGCGCGTCGCGCGTCAGAACCTCGCCCGGATGGGCGGCGAACACCTCCAGCAGTTTCAGCTCGCGGGCCGTCAGCGGCGCCTCGCCGCGGCCGGACACCGACGCGGTGAACCTCCGGCGGTCGATCTCCGCGGCTCCAAAGCGAAAGACCGGCGGCAATTTCGCACCGGTTCCGGCCGGCCGTTCCTGCAGCCGCGAGCGCCGTAAAAGCGCCTCAACGCGGGCCAGCAGTTCATGGACGCCGAAGGGCTTCGTCACGTAATCGTCCCCGCCCAGCTTGAGTCCGACAACCTTGTCTATCTCCTCGCCCTTGGCGGTGAGGAACAACACCGGCACGGTCGCGCCTCGCGCGCGCAGCTCGCGGCAAACATCATAGCCGCTTTTCCCGGGCATCATGACGTCAAGCAGGACGAGCTCGAATTTCTCCTGGGGGAAGAGCCGGAGCGCCTGCACGCCGTCGCTTGCGGCGGTGACACCATAACCTTCGCTTTCCAGAGTGGCCACCAGGCCCAGGCGGATGTTGGCGTCGTCTTCGGCGAGAAGGATGCGGGCATTCATGGCAGTTCCAGGATGAACGTCGCTCCGCCGCCCTGCCTGGGCTCATAACGAAGGTCGCCGCCCAGCCCCCGGGCAAGCTGCCGGGCGATGCTGAGGCCCAGACCCGCGCCGTGCTTCGCTGCGGTCAGCGTGTCATCGACCCGGTGGAATTTCTCGAAGATCCGTTCGCGATGCTCCGCCGGCACTCCGGCGCCCCGGTCGAGCACGCGCAATTCGGCCCCACCGCCCGTCCGCGGCGCGAGCTGCACCGTCACCTCGCCGCCGTCGCCGGCATATTTGCAGGCGTTGTCGAGAAGGTTCAGGACGATCTGCTCAAAAGCGTCGCGATCGGTCGCAACCGGCAGCGTTGCGGCCGGCAGATCCCTCCCCAAGGCGAACCCCGCCTCCGCAAATCGCGGCATCTGCGTGTCGAGCAATCGGGCGAGTTCCGCGGCGAGGTCGAGCGCTTCGCGGTTGAATTTCTTCCTCCCTTGCTCGAGCCGGCTGAAGTCGAGCGCGTTGTTGACAAGCCGGGCCAGGCGCTGCGTCTCCCGCCCGATCGTGCGCAGATAGTCGCCGCGCCGCTCCTCGGTGGACACGCGACCCTGCTCCAACAGCTCTGCATACAGCCGGATTGTCGTGAGGGGCGTCTTGAACTCGTGCGACACATTCGCGACAAACGAAGCCTTCTGGCGCGCCTCCTCCCCGCTCCGCTGCGCCTGCCAGAGCAGAAGCGAACCGCCCGCAAGACTGGCGACCACAAAGATGCCCACGAGCAGGGAGCCCACCAGAAGCAGCCCGCCGCCGACACTGATCCGGTCCGCCGATGTTGCGCGCTCAGCGTACGCGTATACCTTCCAGCCTGGAAGAAGCTCCATCGAAAGCGGAACGCGTCCCTCAGCGCCAGCACCCTGCGGCACCGATCCCGCCTGATGCAGCGTCCGGCCCTTGTCGTCGCGAAGGACGTATCCCTCGCCCGCCGCAACCGCCGCCGGCAGCGTGCCCCCCATCCGGGACACAAGCGCAGTCAGCTCGAGTTCCACTCCGCGAATCTCGCCCGCGCCCCCGGGCTGGAGCCAGCCGAGCAGATGCAGCCGGCCGTCGCCGGTCCATGGAAGCCAGCCACGCCGGTCCGGCCGGGGCGCCGCCTTCATCTGGTCGACTTCCGCCTCCTTCTGCGCGGCGGCCGCGGCGCGGGGTGCGTAACTACCGACCTTCGACAGCATCTGGACATCCCGCCGGGCTTTCTGCATTTGCGAAACATTGGACGCGATCTGCTGCCGTGCCTCCTGTGCGGCCGACTCGAAGTTCTCACGGTTGTCGGAAAAACCTGTCGCGGACCTGCCAGCCGCGTTCCCTGCGCCGGAGCCGAAATTGGCAGCCACCCCCGCCACTTGCTGCATCGCCGCAGATTCGCCGGGGCCGGTCGCAAAAGCCGGGCCGGCCCCGGCTGGCGCCTGAACCGGCATTGTCTCCTGCTCTCCGCGGTCCCGCCATGGAGGGCTCTCACGGAAAAGCGTCGCGAACCGGCGGCTGAATGCGCGCGCCTCTTCGTCTCCCGCCGCAGCTTCAGGGCGCAGTATCCGGCCGGCCGCAGTGCAACGAAACGTCGTGCGGACAAGCGGATTCGTGCGCTGCCACTCGTCCATGAACGCGTCGAGCCCCTCGGCGGGCGCGTCGGCCAGCGCGTCGAGAAGTCCGTTCTCGACGTCGCCCACAAGCAGCTCGACGTTCTCCGCAACCAGGCGGGCCCGCCCCTCAACCGCCGCCAGCCGGGCCGCGTCCACCACCACAGCCTGTTCCCGCAGGCGCGCCTGCTCCCGCCGGAGCAGCTGGATGGCTCCCGCTCCGACCGCCAGCGTTGGCAGCAGGAGAAGGAGCCAGTAGAGGTAGATGCGCCGCGACGATCCGGTCACAGGGGGCATCGTATCAGGATGACTGCGGTAGGCAATCCAGAGCATGACGGTGTTCCTGTGTGTGGATCCGGCCTTCAGCCTTAAGCTCTGGGCCTTAAGCGCTGAACTTTCTGTTTCTGGCCTTCCGCTTTCCGTCTTCCGCTTTTCAGCGTTTCAGCTTGTCAGCTTTTTTCTTTCACCGCCGTCACCGCGAAGACTGTTGATTCTTGGTCTGGGCGCTCTCCGCCCGGTAGGTTTTCCGCGCGGCTTCGTCGAGTCCCTCCTGCTCGATCCTGCCCGCGGCGGCCGGAATGTCGGCTGCCACAGCCATGACGCTTTCGTTGCCATACGTCCTGGCCATCTTCTGCAATTCCCCGGCCTGCCGGCGCATTTCTTTCGCAGCCTCGTCGTTGCGTCCGCTGTCCACCAGCTCCACCGCCCTGTCCTTGGTCACGGCAATTACGTTCTGCGCGTAGTCAGCCTGCACCTTGTGGTCGGCTGAGTCTATCACGGCCTGTTGGTCCCGGCTGAACTTCACCGACCGGGCTGCCGTGAGCGTTGTGTTGCGTTGCGTCAACGCGTCATCGTAGGAGACGCGGGCCCGGGCGATTTCACTTTCGGCTCCAGACTCCGGCGGAGTGACCTCGACCTCGACGAGGGCGAACTTCTCCTGTCCGCCATAAAGCTGGTTCAGTGTGAGCTCGGCCCTCTGGCCGCGGATCACGCCCTCGCGCCCGACAAAACCGAGCGGCCTCACGCCGACGGGAAACTCTATCTCGAGCACGACCCGACGGGCGACAACGTTGAGCACGTCGCCAAGCTCCGCGTCAAAGATGCGCGGCAAGTCCCCGCTGGATTCCACAAAATAGGTGTTGCCGTCGCTCCGCTGTGCCAGCCGCGTCATCAGATCCTCGTTGTACCCGAGGCCGAGGCCCACGGTTGTGACCGAGATCCCCTCCTTGACCAGCGCGGCGCCCAGCCGCCCGAGATCCTGCGGCGAACTGGGGCCGACGTTCGCGATGCCGTCGGAGAGCAGCACGATGCGGTTCACATACCGTCCGCTTTCAAGGTATTCCCGGACCTCGGAGGCGCCCTGGGACACTCCCGCGAACAGTGCCGTGCTTCCTCCGGCTTCGATCGACTCGATCGCGCGTTCGATTGCACGGCCATCTCCGACGGGCTGGGCGCCGATCAAGGTCTGCACCCTGCTCTCAAAAGTCACCAATGAGAAGATATCGTCGGACGAGAGATGGCGCAGCATCTCCAGCGCGGCCTCCTTCGCCTTTTCAAGCTTCTCGCCACCCATGGAACCCGAGCGGTCGAGGACCAGTGCGAGATTGACGGGAGGACGCCGGTCATGGCGCGGCCTCTGGAGCCCGTCGAGGCAGATCTTGATGATCGCCCGGTCGGGGGCAGCGGCCGGCAGGACAGTCCGGTCGAGATCGATGCGAAGACGGACGGAGCCGTCGATGGACTCTGCGGAGCAGGCGGTCAGCGAGATCGCGCCGAGCAGCGCGACTGCGGAAATGACGGAAGAGGCATTGGGTTTCATGTTGATTCGGGTTTGACGCCCGTATCGAACCACAAAACCCCGCCCGAGTTGTCACCCGTCCGTAAGAAGAGTGTCAGACAATTGTCATGGCCCGGACAGCCGCTGCGCTCGGGGCCGTAATCGCAGGACTCCCGCTCAGCCGTTCTCCGGCGACGCTGGCTCCGCCTCGCCTCTCAGCATGAAACCTTCGAAGATCAGCACGCTGATCGCCCACAGGAAAACCACGATCATCAGGGTCCGGCCGGCCAGGGCCACCCACGCGGCGATCTCCGTGTCGTGCTCCAGCGCATTCCAGTGCCCGAGGAGAAACTCCCAGTCGTGTCCCTCGACCTCCGCGCCCGTGCCCCCGGTTAGGAGCGGCAGCTGCAGCGCCCGTGAATCTCCGATGTAGGGTGCGACATCCAAGGTCGAATGTCCGGTCCACCATAAACCAAGCGCGGCTCCGTAGGCGTCGTGGTTCACAAAATAGAAGGCACCCGCGATGAACAGCGGAAACATCACCTGGAATCCGCTGCCCATAAAGACCACAGGCACCCTGCTGTCGGTCACCATCGCCGTGATCGCATGGCCGGCCTCGTGGATCACCAGGTGCACATTGTGCATCCAACCCGGGTCGAACCCGAGGGCGACGACCGGGATACAGAAATAGGACCATGACCAGGCGATCAAGAAGAGCAGTAACGTCGCCTCGCCAATGACTGCGGTCCGCGAGCGCCGCTCGCCTGGGAAAACGAGGCAGAGGAGCCGTTGCATGATCATCCAGCGATCCGCAGCCTCAGGCCGAACCCCGTCACGACGCGACCAAAAAACCGACGATGCCTGACACTTGGGCGTACCTCCCAATTGACGGTGGGGTTGGACTCATCCCCACCGGTTTGGGTAATCGGGCCGATGCCGGCCGATCAATACGGGTCGCCGGTAGACAGAAGATGACCTTCGTTGTCAAACGACATCGCTGACGTCCCAACCAAGGCGTTCGAAACACCGAACGTGAAGGCGCTGTCCGAGGTGAGCGGATCAATCGTCGTAGAATTGCCCTTGCTGAGTTTCTTGATGTAGTTCGAGGTGGAAGTGCCTACAAGGATCGACGAGCTGATCGTGGTCACGCTCTTGTCCATGAAATACTGCTGGGCAGCATTCGAGAGAATTCGGGCGTCGTTGACCATGGTTTTCTTGATCGAGTCCCGCCGGACCTTCTGGAACGCGGGGATGGCCATCGCGGCGAGCAAGCCGATGATGACCACAACAATCATGATTTCGACTAGGGTAAAACCCTTGGTGGAGAATTTCGTCTTCATAGGTCAAAAAACAAATCAGGAATAATAATATGATGAATAGTGAACCTTGCGGCAGACGTATTGGAGAAAAGGCACGGCGACAAGATTGGTAAAGACAATTCATTGCGAGATGCCAATAGCAACGGCTGTCGATAATCTGTATCAAACTTCCTTATGATTAACCGTCACCAACCCATCGGGGTTTGGCTCCTTTTAGGCCTCGGAAGCCGTTTCACTGCTTCTATCTGGCCCAGAAATGCTCCGTGCAGACGGCTCTGCGGCAGCTGGGTTTCCAGCCGACGGGTTCTCCGCCCGCCAGTTTTGTTTTGGCGGCCGGACTCCGGCCGCTATGTTGGGCGCCATGCAGCAATCGATCTCCGTCAAAGAAGCACTGGCGAGCCAGGCGCCACGCGACGCTCTGCTCGTCCGCGGCTGGGTCCGGACCCGCCGCGACGCAAAGACGTTTTCGTTTCTGGAGCTCAACGACGGCTCCTGCCTAAAAAGCCTGCAGGTGATCGCGGACGCGGCCCTGCCGAATTACGCCGAAGTTCAGCGGCTCACCACGGGCGCCTCCGTCAGCGTGCGGGGCCAGCTGGTGCCTTCGCAGGGACAGGGGCAGAGATGGGAGGTAAAGGCCGCATCCGTGGAAATCATCGGGACGGCCGATGCGGCCTATCCGCTCCAAAAGAAAGGGCACACTCCGGAATTCCTGCGCGAGATCGCGCACCTGCGTCCCCGCTCGAACCTCTTCGGTTGCGTCTTTCGCGTCCGCAGCCGCCTGGCCTATGCCATCCACCAGTTCTTCCAGGATCGCGGCTTCGCGTACGTCCACACGCCGATCATCACCGGCAGCGATTGCGAAGGCGCCGGCGAGCTGTTCCGCGTCACCACGCTCGATCTGAAGAACCCGCCGCGACGCGAGGACGGTGAGATCGACTCCTCCAAGGATTTCTTCGGGCGTCCCACCTATCTCACGGTCAGCGGTCAGCTGGAGGCGGAGGCGTTCGCCTGCGCCCTGGCCAAGGTTTACACGTTCGGTCCGACCTTCCGCGCGGAGAATTCCAACACGTCGCGGCACGCGAGCGAATTCTGGATGATCGAGCCGGAGATGGCGTTCTGCGATCTCCAGGGAAACATGGAAATCGCGGAGGAATTCGTGAAATACCTCATCCGCGATGTCCGCACCCATTGCGCCGAGGACCTGGAGCTGTTCGCCAAGTTCGTCGACAAGGGCCTGCTCGAGCGGCTTGATTTCGTGGTCGAGCGGCCGTTCCAGCGGGTCAGTTACACGGAGGCCGTCGAATTGCTCGCAAAAAGCGGCCACAAATTCGAATATCCCGTCGAGTACGGCACCAATCTCCAGTCGGAACACGAGCGATACCTCACGGAGCAGCACTTCAAATGCCCGACGACGGTTTACAACTATCCGAAGGAGATCAAGCCGTTCTACATGCGGCTGAACGACGATGATCGCACGGTGACGGCGATGGACGTCCTCGTGCCGGGGATCGGCGAAATCATCGGCGGAAGCCAGCGCGAGGAGCGCCTCGACGTGCTGGAAAAGAGCATGGCGCGGCACAACCTCGACCCGAAGGACTACGGCTGGTATCTGGACTTGCGCCGCTACGGCACGGTGCCGCACGCGGGATTCGGCATGGGTTTCGAGCGGATGCTCATGTTTGTCACCGGCGTCTCCAACATTAGGGACGTCATTCCGTTCGCGCGCACGCCCGGCAATGCGGCGTTCTGAGGCGGGGAATTCATGAGCGCTGAACTGACCCTCAACACGGTCGTCGCCTATTGGGACGTCGACCGGGACAACCTGCTCGGCCTGCCGGCCATTTTCAAATTTCTCCAGGAGGCGGCGATCAAGCACGCCGACCAGTTCGGCGCCGGCACCCGCGCGATGGAGACCCGCGGAGAGTCGTGGGTGCTGAACCGGATGGCCGCCGAGATTCACCGCTATCCGAAGTACGAGGAACCGGTCCGCATCTTAACCTGGTCCAGC
>PMKA01000235.1 GCA_003157575.1 Opitutia bacterium | reverse complement strand
GCGGATATGCTGCTCGCGCGTGCCCAGCGCGAGCCGCAGCGCGGGGTGGCCTTGTGCGTCCTTTGAGACTCCGACGAGCCGCCCGGGCATCTGGCGCTTGAACGCGTCGCGCGTTGCAAGGTAGCCCGCATGCGGTCCGCCAAAGCCCATCGGCACGCCGAAACGCTGGGCGGATCCGACGGCAACGTCCGCGCCAAACTCGCCGGGGGCGCGCAGCAGGGTCAGCGCGAGCAGATCGGCTGCGACGACACAGTGCGCTCCGGCCGCATGAACCTTTGCGAAGAATTCAGCGAAGTCGCAGATGTTTCCCCATGTGTCCGGGTATTGGACGAGGACGCCCGCGAGGCCGGCGGGGGGGGCGTAGGTCCGGTGGTCGCCCACAATGACGTCGATGCCGAGCGGTTTTGCGCGGGTGCGGACGACGTCGATCGTCTGCGGGTGGCAGGCGTCCGATACGAAAAAGGCGTGTGCGGCGCCCTCCTTGAGGCGATGGCAGAGCATCATGGCCTCGGCGGCGGCGGTGCCCTCGTCGAGCATGGATGCGTTGGCGATCTCAAGTCCGGTGAGATCGCAGATCATCGTCTGGAAATTGAGAAGCGCTTCGAGGCGTCCCTGGGAGATCTCCGCCTGGTAGGGGGTGTAGGCGGTGTACCAGCCGGGGTTTTCAAAGATGTTTCGCTGGATGACCGCCGGAGTGAACGTGTCGTAGTAACCCTGGCCGATGAAGCTGCGGTAAACCTGGTTCTGGGACGCGATTGCGCGCAATTCGGCGAGAGCCGCGCTTTCGCCAGCCGCCTCCGGGAGATTCAATTTCCGGCCAAGGCGGATCTGCGGAGGAACGGCAGCGTCCGTCAGGGCTTCGAGCGAAGGCTGCCCGAGCAGGCTGAGCATTGCGGCGGTGTCGGCAGAGCCGGAGCCGATGTGCCGGCGGGCAAAGGTGTCAAGCGGTGCGACGAGGTCGCGATTCGAAGACATATCCGCGGACGGTAGGCCGGGGCGGTGGCGGCGCAACAGTGAAAGGCAACGCAGCGCTTCGGGCGGCGCCCTGCGCGATGCCTTCCTGTAGGGCCGGCGCTTGCCGCCGGGCCTCGATTCAGTCAGAAAATGGCCCGCCGACAAGCGGCGGCCCTACATCCGGCCGCAGTATCTGCTCAAGCCTTCGCCAAACCGATGCCCACCGCCAGTCCATTTTCTTCCAAGGCCGCACGCGCGGCTTACATTGAGAGGCGGCTGGCGGAACTTTATCCGGAGACTCCGATTCCGCTGAGCCACACCGATGCCTACACGTTGCTGGTGGCCGTGGTGCTTTCGGCGCAATGCACCGACGTGAGGGTGAACAAGGTGACCCCGTCGCTCTGGGCGCGGGCACTCACCCCGGAGTCCATGAGCCGGCTGCCGGTCGCCGAGGTCCAGGCAATCATCCGGCCGTGCGGGCTCGCGCCGCAGAAGGCAAGGGCGATCGTCGAGTTGTCGCGGTTGCTTGTTGAACGACACGGCGGGCAGGTGCCGCGATCCTTCGAGGAGCTGGAGGCGTTGCCAGGCGTCGGACACAAGACGGCGTCGGTGATCATGGCGCAGGTATTCGGCGAACCGGCGTTCCCGGTCGACACCCACATCCACCGGCTGGCCCGGCGCTGGAGGCTGTCGAACGGCCGCAGCGTCGAGCAGACCGAACGCGATCTGAAGCGCCTTTTTCCCCGCGAACATTGGCGGCAGCTTCATCTCAGGATGATTTATTACGGACGCCAGCATTGCACCGCGCGCGGCTGCGATGGAAAAGTTTGCGAGATCTGCCGCACACTTTTTCCCGGCAGAACGGCGAGTCCGAAGCCGGCTGTTCCGCCGGGAAAAAGAACTTAGCCGGAACCATGCAGTCGTTTGTAGGGCCGCCGCTTGTCGGCGCGCCGTTTCCGCCCGCGGCGAGGCGGCGGGCGCCCGCCCTACAGCCGAGAAGAGGCCGCCCTACACACCATCCATTTCATTCGAACTGCGCGGAGGACATCGTCCGATGCGCAGTTCGGTTTACTTGGTTGCCAATCCCGCAGAAAGGAGGAAGCTGTCCGACTTTAATCTGACATGCTTCGAAAAATCATTGCGTCGATCCGCAAGACATTGACGCCCAAAACGGCCGGCTCACCTGTGAAGCCGGCGCCCAAGACATCTTCCCGTCCCGTTGGCCACGAGCAGTCGCCGACTCCCAGGCCGCATCCCTATGCGCGCTCCGATCGCGAGCGCGAGCAGGACCGCGGGCGCGGCCGCGGCCAGGGGCAGAGCCAGGGACAAGGCCAAGGCCGGGGACAAGGTCAGGGTCAAGGCCATGGCCAGGGTCGAGGCCGCGGTTACCGCCAGCAATCCGGATATGAGCAGAGGCCTGATCCGAGGACGGACTCCAGGCCGGCGCCGCGGTCCGGGCCGCGGCTTGAGTCGCCGACGCCGGTCCACCGCCAGGCGGCTGCTGCGGCGCACGTTCCTGTGAGCGCTCCGCCGGTTGCGGTGCCGGCGATGAACAGTGTTTTCTCCAAACTTGGGCTCGCGGATCCGTTTGCCTATGCCGCTGAGAAGATGGGCTACACCGAACCCACGCCCATTCAAGTGCAGGCCATCCCGATGGTGCTCGCCGGCCGCGATGTCATCGGCTCCGCCCAGACCGGCACCGGCAAGACTGCCGCGTTTGCCCTGCCGATCCTGCAGCGCCTTGGCGGGCATGGAGCGCTGAGGTGCCTGATCCTCGAACCGACGCGCGAACTCGCCGTGCAGGTGGAGGAGGC
>PMKA01000043.1 GCA_003157575.1 Opitutia bacterium | reverse complement strand
CTGAAGGGCTCTCACCAGCGGAGATCAAGTCGCGACTCATCGCGTCAACGGACTTCAACCCGGCCTTGAGCGAAAAGGCCTATTCGAGCGGCGTGCTCAACATTCCAAAGGCGATTTACGTCTGGAGCGACGTACTCCAAACCAACGAGCCAAACGCACGACTGCGCCTGGGAAAGGTCAGCGACAAGCCGCAGAACGTCGTCACCTTGTGCAAGCACAATGTGTTCCTCGACCAGATCGCGAAGATTTCGATTGCCAAGGACGCAAAAAACATCCGACGCGCTATCGTTTGGCAAAAACAGGCGACCGGGACAGACGGCGAACTTGAAAAGCCCGACATTTGCGAGGTCGACGAAAACGATAGCTTCGAATTCCATTTCGTCGATGCGGCAAGCAACCAGCAGACGACGGTCAATCTGCAGAACCTCAGGGACTATGTTGCGTCCGTGCGACCTTTCGGAGCATCGCCATGAAATCCGCCGGGGCCCTGCTCGCAGCGTTGCTTTGCTTCCTGGCCATTGTCGCGGCCGCCCAGGCGTTGGACACGGCGCAGGTCGTCCCCCAGCTCGAACACTCCGCGCGGATCGATGCTGTGGCCTATTCTCCTGACGGCGCGATGTTGGCGTCGGGAGGCATCGACCGCACCGTCAAACTCTGGGACGTCAAGAGCGGCCGACTGCTGCGGACATTAAGCGGCCATCTGGGAGGGATTTCGGCACTCGCATTCTCATCTGACGGCACCAAACTGGCGTCAGGCAGTTCGGACGGAACGATCCGCATCTGGAATGTCGTAGACGGACGTCTCATACAAATGCTGATCGGCCGCTCAGGGCGGGTTCGCTCCGTGGCGCTCTCCGCAGACGGCAAGCTTCTCGCTTCGGGCGGCGAGGACGTCAGGATCTCGATATGGGGGGTTTCCGAAAACCGCATTGTATGCACGCTGCCCGGACATTCGGGCCCCGTCAATTCCGTGGCGTTTTCCGTCCACGAGGAAGCCCTGGCTTCAGGGAGCAGCGACGGCACGGTCAGGCTGTGGAATGCCAAAACCTGTAAGGAATTGCAGACGCTGCGCGGCCACCAGGGCCCGGTCAATTCCGTTGCCTTTTCGCCGGACGGCGCCAAGCTGGCTTCGGCGAGCGATGACAAGACGGTCGTTGTCTGGCGTACGGTGAACGGCCGCAAGCTCAATACCTTCACCAGTCAAAAGAGCGCCGTGAAGGCGGTGGCGTTTTCGCGCCATGGCAATTTTCTGGCATCCGCCAGTGAGGATAGCACCATCGTCATCTGGAACAGCGAAGGCGGGGCGCCACTGGACTTCCTTATCGGACACGCAGCTTCTGTGAACTGCATCGCTTATTCGCCCACCGCCCAGCAGTTGGCGTCGGGCGGATCGGACAACACGGTCAGACTCTGGGATGTGACGAAGGCTGCGGACGGAAAAACTAGCAACAAGAAGGATATGGAGGTGCTGTCCGGCCGGACCGGCTACGTATCCGCAGTAGCCGTTTCTCCCGACGGCAAGACCGTGGCGTCGAAAGGTTATGAAGCGACGATCGATCTTTGGGACGTCGCCAGCGGGAGGCACTTGAAGACTCTGAGAGGTCACGCCCTCGACGTCACGAGCATCGCCTATTCGCCGGACGGATCCCTGCTGGCGTCGGCCGATGAAGACGGCACGGTCAAGCTGTGGGACCCGGCAAGCGGCGAGCCGCTGTGGACGTTCAAGGACTACAAGGACGCCGTGCTGACCGTTGCCTTCTCACCGGACGGTAAACTGCTCGCCTCGGGCGGGAACGATGGAAGCGTCAAGGTATGGGACCTTGTCAGAAGGAAATTGCAGGCCGCTTGGGCAGCAAATGACCAAGCCATTTTCTCAGTCGCCTACTCGCCGGATGGAAAGCTGCTGGCCTCGGCAGGCTTGGCCAAACTCACTTTGTGGAACGCGGCCGACAATAGGAATATTGCGGAACTGCCTGTGGGGAAGGCTCTCATCTCGTCCGTCGCTTTTTCGCCGGATTCGAAGCTCGTGGCGGGCGCGGACGTTTCGTCGGGTGTCGATCTTTGGGCTGTTGCGGACGGGCATCTGGTTGCCGTTTTGAAGGGGCACACGGATGGTGTGCTTGTCGCCACTTTTTCGCCGGACGGCAAATACCTCGCCAGCGGCAGCTTGGACAATACGGTCATTCTGTGGGACCGGACTACGAACAAGCCGGCCGCCACGCTCAACGGCCACACCAGCTACGTGCAGTCTGTGGCGTTCTCGCCGGACAGCAAGACGCTGGTCGCCGGCAGCGGCGCCCTCGCGCTGTGGGATGTCGCCGGAAAGCGCGAGCTGCACACCTTCAAAGCCAATGCAGGTTCGGTGGAAGCCGTCGCCTATTCCCCGGATGGCAAAACGCTGGCGGCTGGCAGCGGCGATAACACCATCAGCCTCTGGGATATGACCACGGGCCTGCGCAAGCGCACGCTCTCGGGACATGCAGATTCGGTCGCGACGGTCGCCATTTCGCCGGACGGCAAGCTGCTGGCCTCGGGCAGCTTCGACAAGACCATCAAGCTATGGAATATGGCAAACGGCGAGGAACTGCGGGAGTTGGATGGTCACACCGCCCCCGTGATGAGCGTAGCGTTTTCACCGGACGGAAAAATGCTGGCGTCGGCGAGTTGGGATCAGACCATCAGGCTGTGGGATGTGGCCAGTGGGCGGATTCTGTCCACGCTGGACGGCCATACCTGGATGATAAGGACGCTGGCCTTCTCGCCCGACGGCCGCACCCTGGTATGCGGGACTTACGACAATGTCGTCGAGCTCTGGGACGTGGCAGACAGAAAGATCATGAGCTCCAAGCAGCAAGCCGACTGGATTCGCACCGTCGCCTATTCGCCCGACGGCAGTACGATCGCCTGGGGTAGCCGCGACGGCAGTTTCAAACTATGGGAAATGCGAACCGGAAAAGAATCCTCGTTTTTCGCCGGCCCGATCGGCTCCGTGGAATCTCTGGCGTTCTCGCCGGACGGTCGCGCACTGGCGGTGGTCGGCCAGGGTCAGTCCGTCGGTTACATCCGTCTGGACGGCAGCAGCCGACCACGCTTTTTCAGCGGACCGCAGTCCGGCGGCAATTCGGTCGTCTTCTCGCCGGATGGCAACACAATTGCCTCGGGGAGCGACGACGGCACGACCCACATTTGGGATGTTGCAAGCGGCCACGAGCGCCTCACCCTTGCCGCGTTCCGTTACGGAGATTCGGTCGCGATCACTCCGGACGGCTACTTCTCGGAGACCGGCCACTTCTCGGAGACCGGCAACATCGACCGGCTCGTTGGAGTAACGCGGGGAACCAAATCATATTCCGTAACCTCCTTCTATCAGACCCTGCACCGGCCTGATCTGATAGCCGAATTGCTGCGGAACGGCCCTTCCGGCATCTACAGCCAGGCGGTGAAGTCGCACAATCTGGATGCAATCCTGGATTCCGGCACGCCGCCGTCGCTGGCCTATGTCTCAGGCCAGTACAACGGAGACCGGCTGGTCGAGCACGTGAAACTGCGCGTCACGGTGAACGACGGCGGTGTCGGCCACAAATTCATTTGGCGAGTCGACGGTGAAGCCCAAGCGGGAGCGGATTTGCCCGATTTCGACAATCCGCATGAAATCGAGGTTGAACAGGACCTGGCTGTCGATCCCAGCGCGCGCCATCACGTCGAAGCCGTGGCGTTCAACAAGGCGGGGCTACGTCAATCCGCACCGTTGCAGTTCGACATCGATCCGGTACCCGGCTATACACGGGCGCTGCCGCGCTTGTGGGTTCTGTCCATCGG
>PMKA01000454.1 GCA_003157575.1 Opitutia bacterium | reverse complement strand
CTCGTAGTGCCCGAGGTCGAGATCCGTCTCCGCTCCGTCGTCGAGCACGTAGACCTCCCCATGTTGGAAAGGGCTCATCGTGCCCGGATCAACATTCAGGTAGGGATCGAATTTTTGGATACGCACCCGCAGTCCACGCATCTCCAGAAGCGCACCCAAGGCTGCGGCCGTGAGACCTTTGCCCAATGATGAAACAACTCCGCCCGTGACGAAAATGTACTTCACGGGATTCCATGAATGTCGCGCGGCAACGGTGATGCAAGCCAAAGCTCGCCTCGAAAAACACGCCGCGCCCGATTCCGCCGTGCATCAACCCACGAGGGCGCGTTTTCGACGGGTTCAAGGCGCCAAAGCGCGCCACGGTGCCGCCGGGCCCGCCTGCCGGGAGCCTCTCCTAACCGAACAGCCAGAACAGCCCGCCCAGGACGAGCACGACGATCATCGCGAAAAGGAACAGGAGAAGGGTCCACTTCAATATCTTCGCAAGCGCCCACACCCCCACCACCGCCGCCAGTCCGAGGCATACAATCACCAGCCAGCGGGGATATCCGGTCGAATTGATCAGGTGGTTGATGGAGTCCATGCCGGCACCATACCCATCGACAGCGTCGCGTCACCAAAAAGTTTGCGCCATCCCTCCTCCGATCGCCTGAACGCGCTGCCGGGGATCGCCGGTTTTGGTTGCGACACCGGACGTCGCGGGAAAGATGCACTCCGGTCCCGTCTTCGAAAGAAAACCAGTTCCAATACCACATGCCTCCAGCCTCCGCTTCGCCAGAACTGATCGGTGTCGGTTCGCCCATCATGGATCTGCTCGCACCCGTGCCAGAGTCATTTCTCGACCGCATCGCCGGAGCCAAGGGCGGCATGGTCCTCGTGGACCAGGTGGAGATGGAACACATCCTGTCGCTGCTGGAGCGCGAGCCCGCCTGCACAACCGGCGGCTCCGCGGCCAACACAACCCTCAACGCCGCGCGGCTCGGCCTGCGGACGACCTTTCTCGGGAAGCTGGGCGACGACGAACTCGCCGGCGCCTACCGCCGCCGCTTCGAATCGGCCGGCGTGGACTCCAGCCGCTTCAAAACCGCGCACCTCCCGAACGCGCGCTGCCTTGCCCTCGTCACACCCGATGCACAGCGCACCATGCGCACGTGCCTCGCGGCCGCGATGACGCTCGCGCCGGCGGACATCTCGCCGGAAGATTTCCGCGGCTGCCGACACGCGCATGTCGAGGGCTACCTCGTCTTCAACCAGGCGCTGGCCGACGCCGTGCTGGAATCCGCCCGCGCCGCCGGTTGCACGGTGAGCCTGGATCTCGCCTCGTTCGAAGTCGTCAACGCCTCCCGCGACTGGCTGTTCGGCCAGCTGAAACGCGGCATCGACGTCGTGTTCGCCAACGAGGACGAAATCCGCGCGCTGTTCCAGGACAGGGATTCCGATTATGCCACGCTCGCCCGCAGGCTCGCAGGCCTCGGCGTCCTCGCCGCGGTGAAGATCGGCAGGGACGGCGCCTGGCTCGCCCGGGGAAACGTCCTGCATCGCGTCGCCCCGGTGACCGTCTCCAATCTGGTCGACACGAATGGCGCGGGAGATGCCTGGGCGGCCGGCTTTCTCTACGGATATCTCCGCGGCCTGCCACTGCCCGCCTGCGGCGCGCTCGCATCGACGATGGGCGCGGAAACCGTCCGCCATCTCGGGCCGATCATCCCGGACTCCTGCTGGCCGGACGTGCGCGCCCGGGCCATGGCGATCGCGGCGTGCTCAACATCTTGACCGCGACGGATCGCTCGATAAGTATATCGGGCATGTCAGATACGTACCAGGTCAAGGATGCGCAGAGGCAGCTGCCCAAGTTGCTCCGAAAGGCGGAAGCCGGCGGCATTGCCACCATCTGGCGCCGCGACAAACCCGTCGCTCATGTCATCGGCGCCGCCCGGATGGCGGCAATTGCGGAGACCATGGAGATTCTCGCCAACCCGGCTGCGATGAAGGCCATTCGTTCGGCAAAAGCGGGCCGCGGGCGTAACTTTCCTGCCGCCGACCTTCCCGGATGAGCTATCGGGTCACGGTCAAGAAGCAGGTGATGGATTTCGCCGGGTGTCTGGCCCCGGAACCACGGCGTGCGCTCAGAAAGGGTATTCTCGGGCTGGAAAAGGAGCGAGGTGACATCAAGGCGCTGACCGATGACCTGACCGGCTGGTACCGGCTCCGCATCGGCCGTCACCGGGTCGTTTTCCGCTACCGGCGGGGCATGGAGATCGAGTGCGTTTTCGCGGAGGAACGACGCCTCGTGTACGAGCTTTTCGCGGCCCAAATCGTCCAAATTCTCGGGTCGGAGGATTGATCTGCGGATCAGGTCTTCCCTACCGCCGGCGCTGCCGACCGCATGCCGCATTTGACAACCGGGGGGAATCACCCGACCAGTTGTCAGCGTCCATGGCCCAACGCGCCGTCCTCCTCGCCAATCTAGGTTCGCCCGACTCGGCCTCGGCCGCCGGCGTGCGGCGCTTTCTTGCAGAATTCCTCGGCGACAGCCGCGTGCTCGACGCCCCGCCCCAGCCCCTGCGCTGGCTGCTGCTCCACGG